>NZ_JAJAFZ010000010.1:0-106761 GCF_025384895.1 Photorhabdus kayaii | reverse complement strand
AAGTACACGAGAGTATGAAAACCCCTTCAAGGGGTAAGCCAAAGAGACAATGACCCTTTAGCTTGAACAAAGAGAAAGCGGCGTCATTTAGGCGCGGTCGGTAACATGCCCTTATAGGGCTAGAGCAAACCACCCGCTATGCGGGTGGTTATGATTTAACGATTTGCTGCTTTCATACGTAATGCCTGTTTTTCTGCACCACTGATAAAAGCAGTTTCCAGCCCATTTATCTGAGCCTGACGAATTTGAGCAATAGATAAACCCGCGGCAGGGGCGGCAATTTCATATTCATGGCGGATGTCGATGCCTTCAACGGCTGGATCATCGGTATTAATGGAAGCAAGAATATCTTTTTCCAGGAATTGTTTGAGTGGATGGTCCAATAAAGAATTGACGGTGCTGGTTTGAAGGTTTGAGGTTAAACAGGTTTCAATACCAATACGGTTTTCAACCAAATAATCCATCAATACGGGATCAGTAATGGCTTTTACCCCATGACCAATACGCGTGGCTCCTAATTCCCTAATGGCTTGCCAAATACTTTCAGCGCTAGCGGCTTCGCCGGCATGGATAGTTATATGCCATCCAGCATCACGGGCTTTGGTAAAATGAGATTGGAAAAGATGGCCGGGAAAACCTAACTCGTCACCCGCGAGATCCAATGCAGTAATATGTTGCTGGTGAGCTAGCAGGCTAGTTAATTCCTGAGTACAGGCTTGTTCACCAAAAGTTCTGCTTAAAATTCCAATAAGACGGATGTCGATATCGTTATTTTGACGGGCAGAACGGATACCATCAATAATTGCCTCAACGACCCCTTCAACCGGCAATTTGTGGTTCATCGCCATGTAATAAGGGGAAAAACGTAATTCAGCATAGTCGAGCCCAGTATTGATGGCATCTTCAACATTTTCAATAGCAATACGACGACAAGCGTCCAAATCAGCTAGTACTGCCACTCCCCAATCAAGTTTTTGTAAAAAACTGACTAAGCTCGGTTCATTTTCAATAATTTGTACGTGGGGGAGTAGTGATTCCAGATCATTTGCTGGAAGCTGAATATTATGCTGGTTGGCAAGATCTAAGATAGTCTCCGGCCGGATATTTCCATCGAGATGGCGGTGTAAATCTGTCAGTGGGAGTTTTATGTCAATCACGTTCAGGTCCTTTTTTATATAAAAATGCCAGTCACATGCGTTGACTGGCAATTTAACAAAACGTTTATCGGCGCGTTTTATTGCGCAGGTTGCACAGTACCTTCTGCTTTCACTTTTCCACTGTCGTGGGTGTCGCCTTCTGGCACTATTTGTTCTGGTGCTTCATCATCAGAAGGGTCGGATAAATTGTATTCAGACATGAATTGATGTAAGGGCATTTTCTTACCATTCATTTCTACATTACCGTCTGCATAGTTAAACTTAATGCTGATAGCATCTTTATCAACCGTGGCAATTTTAAACAGTTGTCCTAGTTGTTCAAACTGTTTTATCTGTTGCTCAGCATTCTGTTCAGCCTTTGCTTTATCCATGCCATTCATTATCATTGACTGAGTGGAAAACTCAATCATCATAGGTCTTGGTAATGTGACATTCAGAGACATGTTCTGAATTAAGGTGCGAATAGCTTCCTCTGTTTTCATTGAAGACAAGCTACTTTTATCTTTTGGTAAGTCCTTCAAACTCACTTGGTAATTAATGGTGCTTTCACCTTTGGTATTCTTCCAGGTCAATGGATCAATACCAAATTGTGGATTGTTTTTCAGCAAAATAGGCAGGTTAGACAATACCGCGTCAATAATAGCTGTATCTACCGCATCGGAAGAGATATCATCAGAAGAGAGTGATTTGGCTGTGGCATCATTGTAAGCTTGAGTAAACTTACGCATGGCTTCACCATCCAGACGATCGGCAGTAATTGCAAACTGACCAGAACCAAAATCAATATTTTTCAGTTTAAGTCCATCCAAACTATAAGTGATTTTTCCTTTCAGATTAGTTTCATCTTCACCGATATTTGAATCTATTTTAACGCCGGAAAGCATCATATCTTCATTGCCGATGCCTTTTAGGCTGATTTGCTGAATTTTGATGCTTTGATCGCCAATATAGATATCAAATTTGCCTTTTTTATTGTCTAGGTTTAAATCAATACCTTTGACAAGGAAATTTTCGTCATTTTTATTGATGGTTAACTGGTCGCTCTTGATTGCCAGTGATATCTTTTTCAGATCACGGCTGAGATCGGAAGTCAGTTTGGCACCGGAAAAATTGAATTTAGCCCCATTTTTTTCAAAATCGACAGGAATGATATCAACATCAGAAATAACAGAACCACTATAACTGACACGAGAATCAGAAGTGAACAGCGATTTTCCTTTAGTGATTTCAAACAGGGGTTTTAAAGATTCATTATTTTCCAGTTCGGAATGAACGGAAGCCATACTCGGAATTAAGGTTAATTTTTTCACTTGTGCAAGTGGGAAAGGGCCGTGATCAATCACAGATTTAATTGAAATTTCTTCACCGGGTTTGATTTCTGCGTTTTTAACGCCGTCTTTAACTGTCAGAACAAGACGGACATCAGAACTGAACACGCCACGGCGGAAATCTTTACTCTGTAGCATCAGACCTGTTTCAGGGAAGGCTTTTTTCATCTCAGCATTGGCGTGGGAAATAGATTGATCTATACGTTGTTCAATCTGTTTACCTGTATACCATGAAGCTCCAGTCCAGGCTGCTCCCAAGGCAACAATAATGCCTACTGCCACTAACGATTTTTTCATAATGCAAATCCGTCCTTTTAATGCATATTTTGCAGGTAATATGCATTCTCTCGATATAAAAATGGCCGTTAACACAGCTTGGAGTGTAAGTAGTGCTTAACAGCGCCTGTGAATAAGTTTTAGGCCCAGGTTGGTATTATTAATTAAAAACCCGGGCGGTAAAACCATCACCGTGAATTATCACAGCCTTTTCGGCAGCAGATATGAATACTGACTCACCTGGGAAAATTCTCAATTGGTGTTCGCCAGATTGTATAACTGTTTGACCTTCAACACAAAAAACAATCGATGCTGAATTGTTATCAAGCGTAATTGACTGTTCCGATAGAGAATAAATAGAAAATGCAAAATCATCCACTGGAATAGGGAAATTTTTAGCTGTTTTTTCCTGTCTTGGTAGCATAAATAAGGTGTTTATTGGTTTTGAAATAAAGTCAAGGTTTGCCATTAGCTCAGGAATATCAATATATTTGTTGGTTAAGCCCGCTCGTAGGACATTATCTGAGTTTGCCATCACTTCAAGAGCAACGCCTTCCAGATAAGCGTGAGGCGTGCGGGCGCATAGAAACATGGCTTGACCGGGTTCAAGTTCGATGACATTAAGTAAAAGTGGAATAAATAGGCCATTATCGTCAGGGTAAAATGCCGTCATTTTTTTGATGGAATCCCAAGGTTCTCCGAGCCGACTATTCAATGCTGATTTCAATACGCCAAGAGCTAACTGCTTTTGTTTGCCACTCATATTCAGTAATTGGGAAAATAAGCAGGCAAGATTCTGTTCATTTGGTGTCTGAATAAAGAACGGAATTTTGGGATGGGCCGCAGTAATAAATTTCAGTAATTGCGCGATTTCGGTTAATGGACGGAACCCATTCATTGCCCGGAAAGGGGTAAGGGCATAAACCAATTCGGGTTTATGGTTATCATCTTTGTAATTTCTTTCCGGGGAATCCAACGGAATAGCGGCGATATTCTCTTTGGCAAACCCCTCTTCTGCGGATTTTTTATCAGGATGAACCTGAATTGAGAGAGGTTGAGCCGCGCATAATACCTTAAATAGGAAAGGCAAACGGTGAAATCTATCTGAAACTTTTTTCCCCAAATATTTTTCCGGATCACTGGCTATTAATTCATTTAAGGCAATGGGTTTTCCCGTTTCTGGATTGACGACAAGTGAACTGCTTTTAGGATGGGCGCCCATCCATAATTCAGCCATTGGCAGATTATCTGGATTTTCAACACCATAAATATCCATCAGGGCGGTTTTGCTTCCCCATGAATAGCGCTGGATCTGATTTATCATCTTCAACATGGCCGTTACTCTCTTTTTAAAAAAATCAATCTATTTCCTTTCTACCACAATACGATAAATACGACTTGGTTGGCATAATCAGGAACTAATATGTGGCATGATAACAGAATGCTAATTAGTTTATCTGCAAAGACTGATTATACCCTATGGATTTTAAGATGCTTCGCGACGGCAAGGGAGCGAATCCCCGGGAGCATAGGTAACTATGTGACGGGGGTGAGCGAGTGCAGCCAACAAAGAGGCAACTTGAAAGATGACGGGTATATGCATATTCGATTATTCTGTGTGTTAAGGAGAGATAGTAATGGCAGCCACTCGCATTGAAAAAGACTCAATGGGGCCCATCGAAGTACCTGCTGACCAATTGTGGGGAGCGCAAACTCAACGTTCACTTGAGCATTTTCGCATTTCGCAGGAGAAAATGCCGGTTGCATTAATTCATGCTCTGGCATTGACCAAACAGGCTGCGGCCAGTGTCAATATGGATTTGGGTCTTCTGCCGCAAGAACGTGGTGAAGCAATTATTGCTGCTGCGAAAGAGGTGCTGGAAGGTAAACATCCGACAGAATTTCCTCTTGCTATCTGGCAGACCGGTTCTGGAACACAAAGTAACATGAACATGAACGAAGTGTTGGCGAACCGTGGTAGTGAGATCCTTGGCGGGGTGAGGGGGAGTGAACGCCTTATCCATCCTAACGATGATGTAAATAAAAGTCAGAGTTCTAACGACGTTTTCCCAACAGCAATGCATGTTGCTGCGGTTATCGCGCTGCGTGAGCACCTTATTCCTGAGCTGAAAATATTACAAAAAACATTGGCTGATAAAGCTGAAGCTTATAAGGATATCGTTAAAATTGGTCGTACACACTTGCAGGATGCGACGCCATTGACCCTTGGTCAGGAAATTTCTGGTTGGGCGGCAATGTTAACGCATAACCTGAAACACATTGAAGACAGTATCCCCCATGTTTGTGAACTAGCGCTAGGGGGAACTGCGGTTGGCACCGGTTTAAATACTCATCCTGAATATGCTGTTCGTGTTGCTAAGAAATTGGCTGAACTGACCAACCATCCGTTTGTTACTGCACCAAATAAATTTGAAGCCTTGGCGACTTGTGATGCTCTGGTTCATTCTCATGGGGCATTAAAAGGTCTGGCAGCATCCATGATGAAAATTGCAAACGATGTTCGTTGGTTGGCTTCCGGCCCTCGCTGTGGTATCGGTGAAATTTCAATTCCTGAAAATGAACCGGGTAGTTCAATCATGCCAGGTAAAGTTAACCCAACTCAGTGTGAAGCGGTGACAATGCTTTGTGCTCAGGTGATGGGTAATGATGTTGCTATTAATATTGGTGGTGCATCTGGCAACTTTGAGCTGAATGTGTTCCGTCCAATGGTGATTAATAACTTCCTGCAATCTGTTCGCTTGCTGGCGGATGGTATGCGTAGTTTCAATGAACATTGTGCAGTTGGTATCGAACCTAACCGTGATCGCATTACTCAGTTGCTGAATGAATCTTTGATGCTGGTAACAGCGCTGAATACACATATCGGTTATGACAAAGCCGCAGAAATTGCTAAGAAAGCCCATAAAGAAGGGCTGACATTGAAACAATCGGCGATGAAACTGGGTTATCTGACAGACGCAGAGTTTGATGAGTGGGTTCGTCCGGAAGATATGGTTGGCAGCTTGAAGTAATTGTTGTTTAGCCATGAAAAACTGACCGGAGACGAGAGCTCCGGTTAGTAGAATGTACGGAATCTTCTGTATAGCTATTAGTTACACAACTGCTATAATGACTGCCTACCAATTTGCTACACAGGTGATTTATGAGAACACAACCTAAAGAAACCCCGATCAACATCCGGGCGAAAGCCTTTCAGCGGGAGCTTATTGACCATGCAGCAAACCTGCACTCAAAGACCCGAACTGATTTCATCTTGGATGCTGCCTGCCGCGCAGCCGAAGAGGCCATACTCGATCAGCGCCACTTTTTCGTTAACGACGAAAAATATCATGCGTTCATGCAGATGCTGGAGCAACCGCTTTCTGATAAATGAGAACGCCCGAACGTTCTATACGCGTCTTGGCTTTGCCCAGTCATCGTTGGAGCCATACACGCTGATGCTTCCATTAGGTAAACAGGATTAATTGCACTAAATCTCACGATATAAATGTAGCCTTGGAATAATCAACTCCAGTGGTTTGGCTTTGGGTTTATAACGATGGACTATGGCATTGGCATCATAGTTAGCAAGTCTACCTATCTTTGGTTGGTTATCGCCATAATTAACACAAAATGCAATTATTGGCAGGGGACAAGCATACTGCACCTGTTTTTGTTGTTCCGCATACCAGACTCGTGCAATGGGCTGCACTTTCACCGGACGTTTGATTTTTAAAGCCACATCATTAGGTAATTTTTTTATGTCGATAATTTCTTTGGCGACTAATGTTGCCCACTGTTCACGAGAATAGGGGGAAACTGCTCGTCCAGCGTTATAGCTTTTCTCTAAACGTTGTAGAATTTGATCTTTTGTGACTTTATTGATGATATTTTTATTTGCCCAACCAAAGCGAACTGAATCGGGATTGATAAGGGGAGTGATGGTTCTGTAAGCGTTTAAAGTTATCAAACCATGTAACTGACTGTGAACAAACTCAAACCGTTGTTCTTTATCCACTCCTGATTGCACAGTTACGATATGTTCAAGTTCTGCTTTCAACTTATTAATTTCCTCAATCAAAAGTAAAGCAGAGCGATATTGTTGTTGGTTCACAGAAAAACATAATACACCGGGAAGACGAACGGCAGCTTTACTGCTGATATTTTGGTTGTTGTGATATATAAATAGCTTCTGGTAATGATTTAACCCTATGTTTAGTGCGTCATTACCCGTCTTTTCATTAACAATTATTTTCGTTACTGGCTCATGTTCACTGCCTTTTTCTACATCAGGCAGAATAAACACATGAGCGGCTAACAAAGAATAGCTATTTAATTGTTCATCCAGTTGTTTCAACTTACTCTCTTGTCTTTGAAAACAACTATTCAAATCTTCAATTGATAAATATTTACTCATTTGAATAACACGATTAGTTACAACATACTTTTTATTATAAAACAAAAGGAGCAAACATCAAACTCAAATATGTCGTATGTATATTCATACCACCTATAAAGCTTGAAGCCAACAATGTGGTCAGGAATGTCACTGAATGATACCACTGAGAAAAAATACAAAATATCAATGCATTGAACGTTACAGCGAACAAGACTGTTTGGTGGAAATGTCCATTTCAGCAGCACAAAAACAATGCCCGGGGATGGGGTGAAGACGGATTTTACTGTCACCTTTGTGCTTGCTATACGCCACACAAAGCCATTGAATATTAAAATTCAAATAAACAATAAAAGTTATAATATCCTTGTGTCGAAATTCATGGTTGGATTGTAGATGTCATTTATTATGATATTTTATAAGGAACATATTATGAATTTTTTAGATATTTATATATCAGGATACTGATGTTTATTATTGAGCTTCATTAAAAAGACACAATATCTACCTAAATGAATGTGAATACCACATAAACTAACGAAGAATGATTATGGGAATACTCACAGGCAACGATACTCCGATCCCAGGAAAATCCTATATTATTCATCCATATCCAGCAGGTAATTACGCGACTGCTGTAACGGTGGCTAGTAAGTTTCATGCAGCGCCGGGGAGTGTGTCATTGGCAATATGGGAGAGCACTACACCACACCAAAAATTTGAGTGCGTCTGGGAAGGAAAGAGGGGAGGCTACCTTGGCTTTATTTGCCGGGCATCCCCTGTAACTGAAGATACTCAGAGACTTTACCACGACATGGGGCTTCACCGAGTGGTTCTGACCTCTAAATTCAGCACTTAACTGCTGGATTTGTGACCCGAACATACTTGTTCGGGTTATCTCATCGGTGCCCACGAATATTAGGGAGGTTTAAGCATAATCTGTTTTTGTTCTGATTGTGTTAATTATATGTGAATTAATTTAATCTATAAGGAAGGATGATGAGACGAAAAACGGGGTTTTTCTTTGATGAACATTGTTTTTGGCATAGTACTGGCATGCATATAACGACTTTACCTGTCGGTGGTTGGGTTCAACCTACTTCTGGAACTGCACATGCTGAATCGCCGGAAACAAAAAGGCGGCTAAAAAATTTGATGGATGTATCAGGCTTGAGCCACTCTTTGCACCTTTCTTCGGCATCTCTTATTGATGAGCATATACTACGTAAAATTCATCCGGAAGAGTACCTGAAGCGGTTTAAGCAAGTCAGTGATAATGGTGGAGGAATGCTTGGTATAGAAGCCTCTTTGGGACCGGGAAGCTATGAAATTGCTAAACTTTCAGCCAGCCTTGCTTGTGCGGCAGTGGAAGCAGTGCTTAGCGGTGAGCTTGATAATGCTTACAGCCTTTCTCGACCACCAGGTCATCACTGTTTACCTGATAAGCCCATGGGATTTTGTTTTCTAGCAAATATCCCATTGGCAATTGAACAGGCAAAAGCACGTTTTGATTTAAAACGAGTTGCGGTCATTGATTGGGATGTTCATCACGGTAATGGTACTCAGCATATTTATTGGGAGCGTTCTGATGTTTTGACCATCTCAATACATCAGGATGGTTGCTTCCCTCCAGGATACAGCGGTGAAGATGATATTGGGGAAGGTGAAGGAATAGGTTATAACCTGAATATCCCATTACTTGCTGGAGCCGGACATAATAGCTATATCTATGCAATGACACAGATAATACTTCCTGCGCTTGAACGTTTTAAACCGGAACTGATTATTGTTGCCTGTGGCTATGATGCGAATGCGGTGGATCCTTTGGCAAGGATGCAGCTCCATAGTGAAAGTTTTCGGGAGATGACCCAGCTAGTGCAACAGGCAGCAGATAGTTTATGCGACGGAAAACTAGTCGTTATTCATGAAGGCGGGTATGCGGAGTCTTATGTACCATTCTGTGGATTGGCTGTACTTGAACAAATGAGCGGCATTCGTACGGAAGTCAAAGATCCAATGTTAGATTCTATACGCTTGCAGCAGCCAAAAGCTAAGTTTGAGTTATTTCAACAACAACAGCTTGATAAACTTAAAGAAAAATTCGGTCTTTGAGCTTTGTTGCGTAGGTTTGTTCCACATAGTTTGGGAGCAAACCTATATTAATTGAGTTCAATAGATGGAACAAGAAGTTCGATAAACAGGAACAGCATCATGCTGTTCCCGATAATAGTTATTTTATAATCAAGCAGGGCTAATTGTTGTGTCAATTACTTGGTAAAATGCATTTAGGGTATCTGAGATTGTCCAAACACCCAGTATAACATGATAGCCTTGATAACCCTCTGGTAAGGTACATTTATTAATAACTCTGCTGCCCGGCATTTTTTCCTGATAATCCTCAAAGCAGAAAGGTGTATTATTAAATTGCTCTCTGGTTAAAGGTTTATTGGGGTCCCAATTAGGTTTAGTAATAAAATATTCCCAACTTGAGGTTTTGTGTTGAATCATAATTTCCCACTGAAACTCAATATCACCGGCAGTAATAGGAATTTTTTTCCAACGATCTTCGGTTTGAACATCCAATGAGCCAAAATGACCAATGCCAGCGCTAGCAATATGGCCATCTTCCGGACCAGTTTGCGGAAAGCCTTTCTTAGCTTCAAGAGATTGAGGCTCATACTTAACTAACCCACAATCCGTATTTTGTTCATTTCCCTGTGCAGAACAAAGGAATGCACGACTTCCTGGACTATCAATATAACCATGAGCCCATGCGCTATTAAATAAAGCTGTAATTATCGTAGCGGCTAAAGTCATCACTTTCACTTTATGTTTATACATAATAGTGTCCTCCATTTTACAGGATAATTTATACCCGTTATCTTTCAAGTTGCCTCTTTGTTGGCTGCACTCACTCACCCCGGTCTCATCGTTATCTATGCTCCCGGGGATTCGCTCCCTTGCCGTCGCGATACATCTTGAAATCCATTGGGTATACCTACGACAAATAAAGCCCCAGGACTTAGCTATCAATTCTAGATAAATATAATATGATTATCCATTTCATAAATTAATTAATAATCTAATTATATTAAGTTATTGAAGTTTTGTTTAAAATATGCCTGTCACTGTTTTTTGTAATATAAAACGATATGATTTTCCTAATTTATTCGATATGGTTCATATAATAGGCAGTTGATGTGTCTTAGGGAACACCCGCTATCTTAAAAATACTTATTTATAGTTATGGCGATATATTTACATAATAATATTCCTATTCAGATTTTTTAAATAAAAAATTATCGATATAAAGTAATGAAAACAATTGATGAAAATATTAAATCATCTCATATTACGGTTTAAAACAACCAACCTGTCCAAAACCGTAATATCTACTTAAATACTACAATAATATTCTACTAATGTTTAATAACATAAAGATCTTTTGTCGACACAAAACCCAATGGGCTCATATAATACCCACCAATATAAGGCTTAACTAATCTGACGCCGATATAGTAATAAACAGGAATTGCTGGTACATCTTTTGCCAAAATATCTTCTGCTTGCTGAAAATATTTTCGATCATTCGTTGCTTTAGCTTTATTTATCAAATCATCATAAGTATGATTGCTATATAAGAATGTATTATTAGAACTATCAGTAACAAAATTATTTAAAAACGAGGCAGGATTATCGTAATCAGCGATCCGTGCATATCTCACCATCTCAAAATTACCTTGATGAATAACATCCAACATAGCTTTTCGTTCTTGGTTCTGCAAAATAATATCTACATCCAGACTTTTTTTCCACATTGAAGTCGCCGCAATAGCAATCCGTTTATGCTCTTCTGATGTATTATAAAGAAGTTTAAATTTCAATGGATTATCTTTATTATAACCCGCTTCATTTAATAATTTTCTAGCTTTCTCAATTCTTGCTTGTTGTGTCCATGATGCATAATCAGGTTGCCCTAAATTCATTCCTCCAGTATTTGGTGGGGTATGATTATAAGCAGGTTCTTGGCCTTGCCCCAAAACTTTATTCGCTATAATTTCTTTATCTAAAGCCAAATTTAATGCCTGTCTGACTCTGAAATCATTAAAAGGTGCTTTTTTATTATTAAAATCATAATAATAAACACCTAATGCTGGTGTGATACGAACTTGATTACCTAATTTTGCCTTTAAGGATTTAAATAAAATCGACGGGATATTCTTGGTGATATCAATTTCTCCGGCTAAATAACGATTGATATCTGCCGTTTCTGATGCTATTGGAAGGTAAGTAACTTTATTAATAACAGTATGAGCACTATCCCAATATTGTGAATTCCTGATGCCCACAACTTTCTCATTAACAACCCATTCGGATAACTTAAATGGCCCACTACTGACAAATACATCGGAATGAGTCCATTTTTCGCCATACTTTTCAACCGCTTTTTGGCTTATAGGTACCATAACAGGGTAGGCCAACATCTGTAAAAAATAGGATACGGGTTGTTCTAACGTCACTTCCAAAGTTAAATTATCCAGTGCTTTTACACCTAATTCATCGGTTTTTTTCTTGCCTGTAACAATATCTTTGGCATTGACTACATGCATGTTTCCAAGATAACTGCCATACGGAGAGGCAATTTTGGGATCAACTAAACGTCGCCAGCTAAAAACCACATCATGGGCAGTAATAGGGGAGCCATCAGACCACTTTATTCCTTTTCTTAGATGAAATAACCACACTTTATTATCTTTGGCTTCCCAACTGACCGCTAAATCAGGGTTGATTTTTCCATCACTGCCCGCTCTGATTAATCCACTAAAAAAATCATGAATAATATTAAATTCAACATCGTTTTCAACTTTATGAACATCAAGAGACACAGGTTCTGAACCATTATTGCGAACGATATCTTGATTAACTGACAATAATGTACCTGCTGGAATAATTGCGGCATGAGATAATGCCAGATTGCCAAATATAATACCTGTGAATAAGGATATATTCCTTAATGTTTTATTCATCGTTTGTTCTCCAAGAGGATCTCATTTTGGGAGTATCTATTTCAGGGAAGTCAATTTTTTGATAATTAAGGTTTTTATATAATTTTGCAAACCAAACCTCAGAATGTTTATGACTATTTAAGATATTAAGTTAAAATTACGTGATTCTATTGAATACCCTATTTTGAATGTAAGAGGTATAACTATAATTAAGTATTAGCATAAAATACTTAGCGCTACTTCATCAATATCATGAAATTTAAGCAATATACCCAATGGATTTCAATATGGATCGCGACGGCAAGGGAGCGAATCCCCGGGAGCATAGATAACGATGTGACCGGGGTGAGTGAGTGTAGCCAACAAAGAGGTAACTTGAAAGATGACGGGTATAAATCTAAATAACATTCAACGGATGAGATGCAATGTGGAAGCTAATATGAAACATAAAAAAATAAGTGATAAAGCCGATGAACAGAATAATGACCTGAGGGCCAGCCGTCGTCGTTTTATTCAAGCGAGTGCGGCGCTTATATCTATTCCCTTTGTTACTACCCGCCAAACAACCGCCGGCGAGAAAACAGACCACAGCTCACTACCGATTAATGTTATTGATACAAGTGAAACGAAAGTCATACCCACCTGTAGTACATTTGATTGTGGAGGAAGATGCGATATCCGAGCTCATGTCCGAGAAGGCGTTATCACCCGCATAACCACCAGACCTGATCATGAACTTGATGAAGCAATGCCGATCATGCAAGCTTGCGTCCGCGGTAAGGGCTATCGCAAATTTGTTTATCATCCTGATCGTTTAAAATATCCGATGAAACGCGTTGGTAAGCGGGGAGAAGGAAAATTTGAACGAATCTCCTGGGATGAGGCGACAACCATTATTGCGGATAAGCTAAAAAGCATGACTGAGAAATATGGCCCAGCTTGCCGCTATGTTAGCGTTAATACCGCGATAATTGGCGGTGTATCATCAGGCGATAAAATGTTACGTCGTTTACTCAATATTACCGGCGGACATTTACAATATTACCATTCCGTGAGTATGGGCAATACCGCGGCAGCTACGCCCTATACCTACGGTGTGGCAACTTCGGGTAGCACACTGGATACCTTAGAAGATACCCCGTTGGTGATCCTTTGGGGCCATAATCCGGCTGAAACTATTTTTGGTCACACCAATCACTATTTCCAGAAGATGAAAAAAAACGGCACCAAATTTATTGTTGTCGATCCCCGTTATTCTGATTCTGCTTCCTCGTTGGCTGACCAATGGATTCCTTTGCTGCCAACAACTGATAACGCATTAATGGATGCAATGATGTATGTGATTGTCAGTGAAAATTTGCACGATAAAGGGTTTATTGATCGCTATACGATTGGTTTTGATGAAAACAATATGCCGGATGGCGTTCCTGCCAATGAATCTTTGGTTGCTTATCTGACAGGCGCTAAAGATGGCATTGCAAAAACACCGGCATGGGCTGAAAAAATCACTAAAGTGCCGGCAAATATCATTCGTCAATTTGCCCGCGAATATGCCAGCACGAAACCCGCGGCTCTGATTCAGGGATGGGGGCCACAACGTCATATCTGTGGTGAACGTGTTGCACGTGGTTCAACAATTTTAGCCACAATAACCGGTAATGTGGGTAAAAAAGGGGGATGGGCTGCCGGTTTCGGTAGTGTTGCGGGTAATAAATATCTCTACGGACTTGATCTTGGTAAAAACCCGGTAAAAGAAAAAATCTCTGTAATGAACTGGGTCCAAGCAGCCGATGATGCCAGTAAAGTTACTCCGGCAGATGGTTTAGTTGGTGCAGATAAGCTGAATACCAATATCCGTATGCTATTCTCACTGGCCGGTAATTACCTTGCAAATCAAAACCCGGATGTTAATCAGGCAGTAAAAATATTAGCAGATGAATCTAAAATTGAATTTATTGTCTCCAGTGATCTTTATCTAACACCAAGCGCCCGATACGCAGATATTTTATTGCCGGAAACCAGTTTTATGGAACGCTGGAATATCGCCTATCCTTGGGGCACCGGCAGCTATTTCATTTTGTCATCAAAATTGATTGAACCTGAATTCGAACGGCGTTCTGATTATGAATGGATACGTGAAGTGGCCGCAAAACTGGGAGTTGAACAGGAATTCAGCCAAGGTCGTGACGAAAAAGCGTGGATAGCTCATATTATGGAATCTAATCGTCAAGCTATGCCAAAAGAAAATTTACCTACTTTTGAGGAATTACAACGGACAAACAAACATCTTTTCAAAATACCGCCTTATGTCGCTTTTGAAAAAAATATTCGTGACCTAGAAAATCATCCATTTCCAACACCCTCAGGAAAAATAGAGATATTTTCTAAGCGTCTATACGACATGCAACATCCTGAGATCCCTGCATTGTCACATTATGTACCTGCATTCGAAGGGCCGGAGGATAAATTAACTGAAAAATATCCGTTGCAATTAATTACCTGGAAAGGGAAAAACCGCTCTAATTCAACCCAATATTCAAATCCTTGGTTAAAGGAAGTACAAACCCAGAAGTTATGGATTAATCCATTGGATGCGCAAAAACGCAAAATTAAACAAGGGGATTTAGTTCGGGTATTTAATGATCGCGGTGTTTCTATGATCCCGGCGGAGGTAACTCAACGTATTATCCCCGGCGTGGTGGCAATGCCGACCGGCGCATGGTGGCAACCGGATAAAAATGGTGTTGATTGGGGAGGTTGTGTCAATGTGCTGACATCATCTCGTAAAACCCCGCTTGCACACGGAAACTCTCATCAAACATTATTGGTTGAGGTCAATAAAGCATGAGTGAATGTATATTCATGTTTTTTGTATCAAATGTTGAGCACCTGGCGCTCCGCGAAATGTTTTACGCCATTCGCCGGGACTGACTCCCAGTCTCTGCCTGAATATTTGGCGGAAAGTCGTCGCGGACTGAAAGCCAGACAAACAAGCTATCTGTTCAATGGAGCTTTCTGTACTTTCAAGTAATTCCAGACTGCGTTTTAAGCGTTCACCAGTGATCCAGTTTACGATAGTCATGCCCGTGGCTGCATGAAAGTTTCGCGTCAGCGTTCGTCGACTCATAGAAGCAAAACGACTTAATGTGTCGATATCATGCGGCTTATCCAGATTTTGCGACAGGTAATCAAGCAGCATATTTATTCGATTATCAGACGTTCTTCGGGGGAGTCGTTGTTCCCTGTACTGCGCCTGCCCTCCATCACGGTGAGGAGGAACAATCATCCGTCGGGCAATCTTATTAGCCGTGTGGTAGCCAAGACGCTGACGGATAACATACAGACAACAGTCAAGCGCAGCGGCTGTACCGGCTGAGGTTATTATTCTTTCATCCTCAATATAAAGAACATTAGTATCCAGATTGACTGATGGAAAAAGTATCTGAAAGTCTTTTTCTGCCTCCCAGTGTGTAGCTGCCTTTCGTCCTTCCAATAGTCCGGCATAAGCCAGCACAGCAGTTCCAAGGCAAAGCCCAATGAGCTGTGCTCCATTATTCCAGGCCTGAAGCAGTGCTTGTAACAATGGTTCTGGAGGACGTTCATGGATATTCTTCCAGAACGGAACAATAACAATATCAGCCTGCGTCAGAGCATCAAGACCGTATTCCGCCTTCACGGCAGTTCCTTCTGATGACCAGATAACTCCCGGTTTTTCAGCACAAATCTTGCGTGTAAACAGAGGGTCCCCCTCCAGTATATTGCCGAACAGAATCAGTGGGATGGAAACATGAAATGTGCTAAACCTCTCGGTGATCAGAATGGCAACTGTGATAGAGGACATATTTTGCTTCCCAGGCTGATGGGCAAATTAAAAAGTGACTGATTCACCATCTTCAGGAGCTGAAATAAATTTCTGAACCTGATTATCATGGGCGTACGCCAGCAGTTCCTGTCGGGTCAGCAAACAGTGGTTAACCGCTTCCATATGTGTTGCCACAATGTGTGCTTCAGGCAATATTCGATGTACTTTCAGGATATCTTCTTTACCGAATATAATAGGGCCGAATCCGAGAACGTGCGCCCAGCCAGTGTTCATGATAACAACGGCAGGATTAAATTTGCGCATATTATCCGCCACAGTGCCAATCCAGATGGAGTCGCCTATGAGATACAGCGTCTTTTCGTCCGGATGCTGAAAGACCACACCACAGACATCTCCAAGGAGTGCCGCCATCTGAGGGTTAGCGTAAGCCTCATCAGTTCCATGCTGACAAATGGTTTTAATAAGAGAAATGTCACCCAACTTACTGCTGTCAGACAAAACAGCGAGGTTCGTGAACCCCTGAGAACGAAGAATATTTTCGTCATTTTCATTCTGAACATAAATCAGCTTATCTTTGGGGATTAAGGCCACTGCTGCTGCATCCCAGTGGTCGAGATGCGTATGGGTGACAATAATAGCGTCCACATCCAGTAACGTATCCATATCTAAGGGCAGTTCCACTATTGGGATACGAAGCTCTGAGCAGGCTGTACCTGCAAAACCTGGATACGCATCTTTTTTAGCCAGCATTGGGTCGATAAGGAATTTTTTACCCGCAAAAGTAATAAGTTGTGTAGCATTACGTACCTGAGTAATTTTCATCTAAATAGCTCCAGTGTTCTGTTAATAGCAGGAAGAGGCAGTCCACCTGACCTGATAAGGTCACTATAGTTGAAACAGGCCAGCAAAACCGTCAGATTAAGGTCAAATTGCATTGATATCGGGCCAATCAATCATTTTCGAGCTGTTTTTTCATTTCAACTTACCCAGGACCCCGAATAGCCGCGAATCTTTTCTTTCAGTCAAAAAAATTCTCGATCATGCTCACAGATCGGCATATTTTCCTGAACAGGAGTGTCGAAAGTTACATCTATATATCTAATTACTCTTTATTTTTGTTTTTTAGTTGAAAAATTAACATCCACATAACAATTGAACATATTAAGTTATAGGTTATATTTTATGTTATCTAATCCATCAGGAGGTAACCATGGCGATACCAACGCTCAGGCATTTCATTAATAGTCGGTATGTTGAATCTAAAGGTTCCGAATATTTTGACCTAGTAAGCCCGATCACAGGTGAAATCTATGCGCGTTCTCCTAACGCGACTGTAGCGGATGTTGATGAAGCTTATGCATCGGCTAAAGAGGCATTCAAGATCTGGGGGCGCAGCACACCGTCAGCACGTCAGCAGGCGTTGCTGGCATTAGCCGATGCGGTGGAAAAAAACTCTGAACGTCTGATCGAAGCGCAAAGCCGCAATACAGGGCAGCTCAAGCATCTGATTGCCTCTGAGGAAGTTGCGACGTCAGTGGATCATATCCGTTTCTTCGCTGGCGCCGCCCGTTTTCTGGAAGGTAAAGCGACTGCTGAATATCTTCCTGATATGACGACCAGCATCCGGCGCGAACCCCTGGGTGTGGTGGGGCAAGTTACACCGTGGAATTACCCGCTGATGATGGCAGTATGGAAGATAGCGCCTGCGCTGGCAGCGGGTAATACCGTGGTACTCAAACCGAGCGATACTACGCCGGAAAGTACTCTGTTGCTGGCTGAACTGGCCGCTCCGTTCTTCCCTACAGGTGCATTCAACGTGGTGTTGGGTAATGCCAGCGCGGGTGCTCTGGTCGTTTCACACAAAACGCCAGCCATGGTTTCCATCACGGGTTCCGTGCGCGCAGGTTTGCAGGTTGCCTCTTCGGCGGCGGCTAATCTCACCAGAGCACATTTGGAGCTAGGTGGCAAAGCGCCAGTGGTTGTTTTCGCCGATGCAGATATGGACAAAGCGGTGCAGACCATTGCTACCGCGGGGTATTTCAATGCGGGTCAGGATTGTACGGCAGCCTCGCGTGTGCTGGTGCATGAATCTGTTTACGATACCTTCGTCGCCAAACTGGTGACGGCAGCTAAAGCTATCCGCTTTGGCTATCCGGAAGATGAAGAGGCGCTGTATGGGCCGCTCAATAATGTTCGTCAGCTGGAACAGGTCAAAGGGTTCATTGCACGTTTACCCGCGCATGCCTGTATCGAAACCGGAGGCCGTCAGGCCGAACGTTCGGGTTATTACTTTGAACCTACGGTAATTACCGGTCTGGAACAGCACGACGAAGCAATCCAGACCGAGATTTTCGGCCCGGTTATCACGGTGCAGAAGTTCCACGATGAACAGGATGCCATAGAGAAAGCTAACGACGTGAAATACGGACTAGCCTCCAGTGTCTGGACCCGCGACCATGGCCGAGCATTGCGCCTGTCACGTGAACTCGATTTCGGTACCGTCTGGATTAACACCCATATTCCTCTTACGGCAGAAGCGCCGCACGGCGGCTTCAAGAATTCCGGATATGGTAAAGATCTGTCGGCTTATGGCTTCGACGAATATACGCGTATCAAACACGTGATGAGTTCCAACGACTGACACAGGACATCCGTAATGATTCAGAATAGATCTCCACGCGACTTGGTGTCGCGTGCGCACCACGAGCTGTTTACTAACCGTGATGTAGGGGCACTTGAGCGTTATTTTGCGCCACATTTCATCGAACATTCCCCGTTGGTCAAAGATGGTCTTGCCGGATTACGTGAGCTGGTTTGGACACATCCTGAACTGCACCACGAAACGTATCGTGTATTGCAAGATGGTGATCTGGTCGCCATCCACGGTCGTTTTACGGGATTAGACGACTGGCCGTTGGTTGGTTTCGATCTGTACCGGGTTGCCAGCGGCTTAATCGTAGAGCACTGGGACGGCTTGGTGCCGCAGGCTGCACCCAACGTCAGTGGCCGGACTCAGTTAGACGGCCCGACTGAAGCAGGCGATGACCATGACCGAGAGAAGAATCGCGAGCTGGTGGTCAACTTTTTTACACGTACCCTGATCGAGGGTCACTACGAAGAGTTTGGAAACTATACTAATGGTGAATTGTTTCGCCAGCACAGCCCCGATATTCCCGATGGTACGGCGGCACTCATCTCGTTTCTTAAGCAACTCAGGAATGAAGGGCAGGGGCTGCATTACACTAAAATTCACCGTACGGTAGCCGATGGGCAGTTTGTTCTGACCCATTCGGAGGGAAGTATCGTCGGAGCGCGTCACAGCTACTTCGAGCTATGGCGCATTGAAAACGGCAAAGTGGCTGAACTTTGGGATGCTATCACCCCGGTACCGGAGGATGCGAAAGCGCTGCATCGCCACGGTATTTTTTAGCGTTGATCGATACCCGGCGCGAAGCTTGTGGTCGCGCCGCAACCGGATGCCCATACACAGGAAGATATGCTGGTTTCGACGCTGGATCGGTTACTTCTACCAGCTCTGGGAGCTATTCACATCGGGTGTTTGTCTGTTGAAGCTCGCTTATTTCAGATTGCTGTTCGGCCCGCTGGTTAGCGACGTTTACCGTGTTCCCGCTGACCATGATACTCACAAGAGGGGATAACAATGCACTGGTATTTAAATGTATTAAAGAACTATGCATGTTTCAAAGGGCGAGCCAGGCGTAAGGAATTCTGGTATTTCTTTTTGTTCCAGATATTGGCTGTATTTATTATCTCTTTCCTTGAAAGCTACTTTGCCGTTGCCAATCCTGAAATTTATATGGGCTGGTTCAGCGCTGTCTATCTGCTGCTCACGTTTTTGCCCGCGCTAGCAGTGAATGCCCGCCGCCTGCACGACATCAACTGTAGCGCTTGGTGGTTACTGTTGCATTTCATACCGTTTATCGGCACTGTTATTCTGCTGATTCTAGCCGGTCTGAAAGGGAACTCTGGCAGCAATAAATACAGCTCAGATAGCCGGACTCACTCATAGGGAAACTCTCCAGACCAAGCCAGCAGGTGATTTCAAGATCATGACAGGAGTGTTGAAATGACAATGAATAGAAGAGACTTTATTTCTACCGTCGCGACGCTCGCGGGGGCAGGAGTGCTTTCATCCGTACTTCCCAACTTATCCCTGCTCGCCCAGACCTTAACCGCAGCCGATGCTCCGGCCGTCAATGTTGATAAGCTCCGGCCTACACTATTGGAGGATGCACAGCATAGAGCCAGCCGGTTGGGGCTGGATCCGCGCATCTGGAGCTGGCATAAAGACGCTGCTGCTGGCGCCATGCCAGCCAATTATTATGAAGCTTCTTTGGCTGATTGGCCAACTTTTGGAAGCCTGCCTGAAGACCAGAATTGCGAAGTTGTGGTTATCGGCGGTGGGTTGCTGGGTGCTTCCACGGCATTACATCTTGCTGAAGCGGGAGTGGACGTGATTCTGGTTGAAAAGGATAACATTGGTTCAGGCGCTTCTGGCCGCAACGGGGGACAGATAACCCCTGGGCTCGCACGCTGGGAAGCTAAAACCATACTGGAAAAACTTTCATTCGATGAGGCTAAACGCTTATGGCGTTTTGCCTCTGTTGAAGCGATGAATCTCGTGGATGAACTCCGTGAGCGTTATAGTTTCGAATGTGACCGCAAATATGGTCATATCACTGTTGCGGTGCGCGCAGGTCACATGGGGCCGCTGGTGGCTAATGCCGATGCCCGGCGTCAACTGGGAGACACGGCGATGAAGGTTATCGGACCGCACGAATTGCAGGAAAGGTATGTGCGCTCGAACATCTACCATGGAGCAAATATCGACAGTATCGGTGGGCAGGTTCATCCTCTGGCACTGTTGCGTGGCCTGGTTTATGGTTTCGCCAGACTGGGTGGGCGAATCTATGACAGCACGAAAGTGAAGGGCATCAGGCAGGATGCTGGTGGTACAGTCGTAGAAACTGAGCGGGGGGTTATCAGGGCAAGTAAAGCTGTGGTGTTGGGTGTGCATGTCTCCACGGGTGAGTTTATCTCCGGCCCTTCCACCACAGTGCCTTTTTTCTCCTACGTGGCGGTAACGCCGCCGTTGCCAGTGGATGTCAAAGATCTGATCCCGTCGAATCTGCCGGTCTACGATACACAGTTACAGGTTGACTACTATCGTGCAGTGCGCAACAACCGCCTGCTGTTCGGTGGGCAGGGTACTGGCAATTCTTGGTCACCGCGTGATGTGAACAACTATCTGCTTGAGCGTATCAGAACCGTGTTCCCGCAGTTGGAAAAAGCCGAACTAGAATATTCTTGGGGCGGGATTAGCGATCTGACCCTAAACGGTGCCACCGATGCCCGTAAGAGCGGCGACAGAGTACCCGTGTATATGGTACATGGCTGGAGTGGTCATGGAGTGGCGCAGACGGTGCGCATTGGCAAAGCTATCAGCGACGATCTTACCGGACGCAACGACGACTTTACCATGCTTACCTCCATTAACCACACGAGTATCCCGCTGGGTTCCTATCTCTCTCCGGTAGCCATTCCGTTGGCTAAAGGTATTCTGGGAGTGATAAGCACGCTTAATCCGGCAGACATAGTTTCGTTCTGAGCAACGGGGCGTAGGGTTTCGGGAGCCAAATGAGGAACATCAAATGGACCGTATGCTAGAAGGTAAGGTTGTTATTGTCACTGGCGGCGCAAGTGGCATCGGAGCAGGCATTGCTTTAGCTGCGGCGCGTCATGGCGCAGCAACCGTAATTATTGGCGATATCACTGATCAACCTAGAGAGGGCGGAACACCAGTGCTCCAGCGTCTTAATTCGCTTGGTACAAAAGCCATATTCCACCGATGTGATGTTACCTCACGGAGCAATATGGACGCATTGGTCGATGTCGCTACACCGTTCGGCGGTGTTGATTTGATGGCTTGCAATGCAGGAATTGCATTAGCTACCGATGGCCCACAGATTAGTGCAGATGATTTTCACAAGCTGCTTACGGTCAACTTGGATGGCGTTCTATTTGGCGCACAGGCTGCTGCTGAACAGATGATAAAACTAGGTAAACGCGGAAGTATTGTGGCAACGTCAAGTATGGGGTCCATTAGAACAGGACAACTTACAACCGCCTATTCCACTAGCAAAGCTGGCGTGAATATGATGGTGGCTGCACTGGCCGATGCCTTCGGGCCGTCAGGTATTCGTGTTAATGCAGTCTGCCCAGGTCTGATCAATACAGCACTTCCTCTTTCCTCGCCGGAAGTGGCGAAAATGTTTGATGGGTTACGGGAAAGGATGCCTCTCCGAAGATTGGGAGAGCCGGAAGAGGTAGGAAATGCGGTCGTATGGTTAGGATCGGATCTCGCATCGTTTATAACCGGCGTATCACTGCTAGTCGATGGCGGACAAACGGTAGTACTGTGAGAACACGCATTTTTGAGCAGTTGATATATTCCAAAGGAGGGTAGGGTAAAATGGCTGTTTTTTAATTATATGCTGGAATTTTTTATATAGAATCAACAGAACCGAACATTTTCGCCAATTTTATCAATTGAGCAATTTCATCATTGGAGGCGCCATTTCTGAGGATATCCAGTACCATCGTGGATTCAGCCAGATCGATACCAAGATTAAATGTCTTGATTTTACGCAAGAAAAAGCCGCACTTTTTTACACCACTGACTGGACCTAAATTAGCCAGTATTTCTGGGACACCTTTTAAATATCCTTTATTGCTAGTTTTTTTATTTACTGAAAACTGAAATACAGGATATAAATTCTCTATTCCCCAATTTAATACAATGAGTTTATGATTTTCACCATACTTATTTACTGTCGGGCGGGTCACTCCTAATATATCAGCAACCTTACTGGACTTATAAACACCACCATATTCCCCAAGATAGGCAAGAAAAGCGTTTCTAGTTTCGATAAATTCTTCGTGTTCCTTCTTTTCCGGTGTGATATTTGCCACTATTTCAATGTAGTTAGCTCGTGCTTTGACTTCTGTCCAAAATTCATCATCAGAGAGGGTTAATAACTGGGAAATACTTTCTGAATCTTTATTTTTAAGGACATTAATAAAATGATCAGCAAGATTGATGATGCGTGCTTTGACCAGTTCAGACTGATCAAATCCGCTTTTCAGTTTTGCTGTCCGGTCATTGGGTTGTTTTGCTGATGTTTCCATTAGCACCTCAATGGTATTTTACAATTTTGAAAATTAGCTTATAGGAAATTGTAAGATAGGAAAGCTTTTTCACCAATCTCTTTTTAAACCGTCATATTAGTTGGTGATGTGGTTCAATTCTTCTAACTCAGTACGGTTTTCCTTTTACCACTTTGATATTTCTATACGAAAACATACTCTATGGGAAAAAGCATAATAATTTAATCAATTCCAGACTGAAAACAACTCGCAGGTAAATTATAGTTGACTTGGGCAAGGTTACAACTGATCCTTAAAATGCCAAGTTATCTGGCAAAATGGAAAAACCGGTTTAAATCTCACTTATCATATTAAACATAACCCAATAAAAAGGATCGTCAAAAGAAATAAGAGGTATATATGCATAGCCAAATTAATTCATTGCCCCAATATATGTTAGCGATCAGCATTATCAAGCCCGGAGGCCCGGAGAAATTGCATCTGGTTCAGGTTCCGCTGCCGCGGCCAGGAAAAGGCTACTTGTTGGTAAAAGTAGCTGCGGCAGGTGTTAATCGGCCTGATATATTTCAGAGAATGGGTTCTTATCCACCACCCCCTGATGCATCACCATTACCGGGTTTGGAGATTGCAGGAGAGGTGGTTGCCAAAGGTGAAGGTTGTGAACGCTGGAACCTTGGTGATAAAGTTTGTGCCCTTGTTGCCGGAGGCGGTTATGCCGAGTATTGTCTGGTACATGACTCCATTGCCTTACCCATCTATAGCTTGGATTTTGTTCAGGCAGCCGCATTGCCAGAAAACTTTTTTACCGTCTGGGCTAATGTTTTTCAGACTGGCAAACTGAAACAAGGAGAAAATTTGCTGATTCATGGTGGTACTTCTGGGATAGGCAGTGTCACAATTATGTTAGCAAAAGCCTTTGGCGCCAAAGTTATTACTACCGTCGGCTCTGATGAGAAAGCTAAAGTTGCACACAGTTTAGGTGCTGACTTTGTTATTAATTACCATAAAGAAGATTTTGTTGATCGAGTATTGAAAATCACAGCTAATCATGGGGTTGATATGGTTGTTGATTTAATCGGTGGTGATTATGTCAATAAAAACTATAAGGTTGCTGCTAAATTCGGGAGAATTATTCAGATTGGTATGATGAAAGGAGACCCTGAAAATCTTAATCTGATGCCCTTAATGCGAAAACGTCTGACTCACACAGGTTCTACATTACGTTCTCGCAGTGTAGAGGAAAAAGCGGAGATAGCCAGGGAATTGGAAAAACAGGTCTGGCCATTATTGAAATCAGGAAAAGTCAGTCCACTAATTTGTAAAGTATTTGATCTGAAAGATGCTGCTGATGCGCATCGAATGATGGAAGCCGGTGATGTTATCGGCAAGGTTATGCTGGTAAATGTATCATCTTAATAGTACTTCTGCTTAAATCAGGGCTATTTTAACTTGTAGCCCTGCATTCTATCTATCAACCTCTTCATGTTAGAATAAACACTTATATTTAATAAGGTTAATGACCAATAAATCTCTATTTTTTGATTGGTTTTTATTCGTTCTTTGTCCTTGCGCACAAAATTAGAATTTATATTTAACGTCATTGTTAATATTTTAACAAATATAGTCTATATCTATTAACAAATGATCGTTTATAGATATGTTAATGATTAATCTATTACACCTGATGGATTTTTCTGAATATCTAGAATAATGAGGTATGACCAACTATTGATAAGTTAGGTGGCATACAATTTTCTGTCTGCCTATCAGAGGATGATAGTGATTTCATTAACAAATAAAGAATTTCAGAATCTCTCTGTTGCTGACAGCCGTTTTTGTTAGTTGGAAAAGGGTATGTGATTATGACCAAACAGTTTACTTCGCACTTAAACATTGATGCGTTGTTTTTAGGCCCTAAATCAGAAAATGCAGTTTTTTTTAGAGAAATGATGGAATATGCCGTAAGTGAGCACATGCACTGGCGTTCTGATTTTCACCCAGAAGATCCCGCCTTAGTAACCTCAGTTGATCGTTACGCACCTGATTATAGAGAAACCCTTTATCGGACAGAGGGTATTCTGAACCAGCTATCTGCCAAACTGAAAAACACCTCTGTTCCCTGGTTTTCTCCTCGTTATATGGGGCATATGAATGCCGATACCTTGATGGTTTCCAATCTCGCTTATGTTATGGCTATGATGTACAACCCGAACAATTGTGCCCACGAGTCATCACCGACAACAACGGAGCTAGAAATTGAAGCAGGGCTAGATTTATGTCAGATGTTTGGTTATGACCCTCGCCGAGCTTGGGGACATATCACATCGGGAGGAACTGTCGCCAATTATGAAGGGCTATGGGTTGCGCGTAATTTAAAAACCATTCCTCTTGCCATTGCACAGCACCCGCAATCCAGGGATTTGGTTGCAAATAAATCAGAACAACAACTGTTGAATATATCGCCATCAGACATTCTGGATTTAACGGATGAATTAAAAAAGCGGGGCATTTTCGAAGAAGTTCGTGAACTTTCTTGCCGTGGTGTTGGGATAAAACAGGGAATGTTTGGCAAAGTCTTGGTGCCACAGTCGAAACATTATTCATGGATGAAAGCAATGGATGTTCTAGGGATTGGTCAACAGCATATTGTGCCATTGCCGGTCGATGCAAATTATCGTACCGATGTTGAAAAAATGCGTGAAATTACGTTCAGTCTGATAGAGCAGGGAGAACCTATTCTCGCTATGGTAACCGTAGTTGGAACTACGGAAGTGGGTGCCATTGATCGAGTTGATGAAGTTATTGCGTTGCGTAAAGAGTGTGAAGAGCGTTATGGCGTCTCATTTTATGTGCATATTGATGCTGCTTATGCAGGTTATGCCAGCGCAATGTTCCTTAACGAGCGGGGAGAGTTTATGGAATATGATGAACTTATCCGCCGTTATCGTGAATTGGCAATCATTCCGGAAGATATTATTTGGCCTAAACCTGAAATTTATCAAAGTTTCCGGGCCATGTGTCAGGCTGATTCAATCACCGTAGATCCTCACAAAGTTGGATTTATTCAATATGCAGCCGGTGCAATATGTATGAAAGATAGGCGTATTATTGACCTAATTTCCTACCGTGCAGCTTATGTTTTTGAAGATGTTGATACTCAACAGGATCAAGCCGTTAACCGGCGTGTCGTGCTCGGTGCATCTATTATGGAGGGATCTAAAGCCGGAGCTATCGCCGCCGCAATTTGGGCTGCGCATCGATTGGTTCCACTTAATATCAGTGGCTACGGAAAAGTCATTGCTGCCGGTATTGTGACGGCCAATTGGATGGTTAAAAAACTTTTAACCACAGAACCTTTGGTTGTTGATAAACGCCGGTTTGAAATTCATGCCATGCCGAATCCTGATTTCCATATGGTCAATTTTACTTTTAAAGAGCAAGGAAATGATGACTTAATGCATCATAACCGTCTTAATAAACGGATGTACGAACTTTGTTCATATGCCTCTGGACGCACTTACACCAATGATTTTTTGACTTCTTCCACCTCTCTTAATTATGAAGAGTATGGTGATACTCCCTGGCATTATGTTGAACGTTGCGGTTTTGCCCAAGAAGAATGGCAGAAAGTCCACAGTTTATATGTCTTACGTGCTGCTGTGATGACTCACTGTTTACATAATGCTGACGATTTTGACGAGTATTGGGAAAGGCTCCAGAAAATTTTTATTCAAAAACTGACTCAAATTGTTGATGAAGAAGAAAAAAAGAAAGTAGCCTGATTTTCTATTATTAAATATTTGCTGTTAATTCGAAGGGAAAAAACGTGAAGAACCGTACTTTTGGCAGTACTTTTATCATAGCAGGAACAACCATCGGCGCTGGTATGTTGGCCATGCCATTAGCAACCGCCGGTGTAGGATTTGGCGTAAGTTTGATCATGTTGGTTGGCTTGTGGGTTTTGATGAGTTACACCGCGTTATTGCTGGTTGAAACTTACCAATATGAATCCCCTGATACGGGATTAGGGACACTTGCTCAACGTTATCTTGGCAACAGTGGCAAAATGTTAGCCGGTCTCAGCATGATGTTTCTAATGTATGCATTAACATCAGCCTATATTAGTGGCGCCGGGGAATTACTGACAGTCAGCCTCAACAAATGGCTGAATCTATCTCTTCCTGCCTCAATAGGTGTTATCCTGTTTACAGTGATTGGCGGAGGAATTGTTTGTATTGGCACCAGTTCAGTAGATATGGTTAATCGGGTTATTTTCAGTGCAAAAATTATTTTCTTAGTATTGATGTTGGGGATGATGATGCCATATGTTCAGCATATTAACTTACTGACCATGCCATTAGAACAAGGATTAATACTATCTTCAATTCCTGTGATATTCACATCGTTTGGTTTTCACGGTAGTGTTCCCAGTATTGTGAAATATATGGATGGCGATATTCGTCGACTCCGCTGGGTGTTTATCATCGGCAGCGCAATTCCGCTATTTGCTTATATTCTCTGGCAATTGGCGACACTCGGAAGTATTAATTCCAGCACATTCGTCGATATCTTAGCTGAAAACGCAGGGTTGAATGGCTTATTACACAGCATTCGCGAAGTTGTTGCTTCACCGAAAACTGAGCTTGCAGTACAAATGTTTGCCAACCTGGCGCTCGCAACCTCATTCCTCGGTGTCACACTTGGCTTGTTTGATTTTCTGGGTGATCTGTTTAAACGCAAAAATAGCGTAGCCGGGCGTATGCAAACTGGTTTGTTAACTTTCGTTCCGCCGTTGATTTTCGCGCTATTTTACCCAAAAGGATTTGTGATGGCGTTGGGATATGCCGCGATCGCGCTATCAATTTTGGCGTTAGTATTGCCTAGTCTCCTGGCCTATAAATCCCGTCAACAAAATGAACGTCGATATCGGGTACCTGGCGGTAAACCTGTACTCTTGCTGGTATTTACCTGCGGTATTGCAGTAATAGCAATCCAGATTGGCATAGTGAGTGGAATGTTGCCGGAAGTAGGGTAAACATTCACAGCAAAAAAACTCAGGTCCCGGTCATGTTACAGATAAGCATTTTAAAAACAGAATAAAGAAAAATTAAAAGTTATGATAACTCTCTCTGTTAACCCTGTAAAAAACTAATATTGATTATAAGGAGTTAAATCATGGCGAAAGAATTATTTACTGCCACAGTAAAATCTGTAGCTGGATTGAAAGTTGAATGTACATCAAGAGATTTCTCCTTTTATTTAGATGAACCTCGTCATTTAGGTGGTACTGATCAGGGGATGAATCCAGTTGAAGCTTTACTCTGTTCTCTTGGGGCCTGTAAATGTATCGTAGCAAAGGCTTTTGCTAAACTGCACAAAATTAACTTAATTGATATTCACGTTGATCTGGAAGGTGAGCTTGATACTGATGGTTTCACTGGTAGAAATAAACAAGCGAAATTAGGTTTCTCCAAAATAGTGACAAAATTTCATATTAAAGCTGATAATAGTGAAGAAGAAATTCATGCCTTTGTCGACTTTATTAATAGAACCTGCCCGGTTCATGATACTATCGAAAATGCACCAAGTTTTGTCACTGAAATATATTGTGAATAATCGGCATGTGTTGAAATAATTCAACAAAGTAAAAGTTATTTAAGTTAATTTAAAAATCCCTCTACTTTCCAGTAGAGGGATTCGTCATAAAGTTAGGTAAATCAATGTTTATCTATCTCTTTATCCCATTGATAACAGCATAAGAAATAATTACTATTGTTTAGTGACGTAAACTGTAGTTATATTACAACTTACATTTTCTATACCAACTTTAATATTTAAACCCTGTGCATAAGCCTGGCTTAATAGCTTGTTAATGTTTTCAGCGCTTGATCCTGACCAAATATAACCTGGTTTTCCACAGTTACCAGCTAAGCTTCCGTTGAATGTATAAAAATAATGTGCAGGATTGTTCCAATCAGCTTTAATTTCTGCGACTCTGACAATGCCACTATTCGTTTCCGCAGAGAATGCAGGGGCGCTAATCATACCAACGAGAATAAATAACATAGATATCAATTTTTTCATAAATAACTCCTGATTAATAATAAAGAAACTTTAGTGTGTTTGGAGTGTAAATTATGAAAACAATATTTGCATTGGTTTTGTGTCACTATAAAAGGTGTTCTGTCTGATAAATAATATCTGGATATTTCCTCATTAAAATTAATGCTATATTTCTTATGAGAAATATCTTTTTATAAAGAATAAGATAACAATAATGATATAAACGGGATTGCTTGAATTAATAAAAAACCCTCTACAATCGTGAACTATATGTAATTAATCATTACCATTTATGAGCAAATAATTTTTCGAAGTCGCATTTATGGATTACTTGAAGAGAACACCGTCCGATTTTTTCGATCTGAAAATTTATTATATAATCTCAATCACCAATATCTCCATGCCGAGACACTCAATATAATATTTTGTTTTTATTGGTTTATTCTCCTTTGCCGAATAAAATATAATTCTTGCAATAATGTAGATATGAAACCATAACATGCAATCATTATTGTTAGTTTATATGGCATCGACTTTAATAAATGAAGTTTTTGACAGTCACTTCGGTTAATAACTTTTTTAAATTAAAAGTATATGTTTCAGGAGCATCCCATTACACTATTAGATAGTTAATATACATATTGTTATTCTATTAAAGGGTTTCATCGATATTATGAATAAATCATCGTTCAATTCAGAGTCAAAATTAAAATCTTGTTTAGCCATAGGAGATACAGGAGTATCTGATAACCTTTTAGCAATACTTAAAAGCAATTGTGGCAATTACCCGTCATCAGTAAAAAAATTCATAGAACTTCTTAAATATATTCAAAATAATAATATTCATACGAAATCATTTAATGAATTAGTTGCGCTTCATGAACTTGTAGCTCCACATGATTGCGCTGTAGTTTCTATGCTATCAATTCATTTTAATTTAGCCATCGGAACTATCACTAACTTAGGAGTGCAAACTCCATATGTGGAAGATCTTTACCAAAAACTTTGTTCAGGTCGTGCCATTGGAGTATATCTGGCGACTGAGCTAGCTCACGGGAATGATCTAATCGCAATCGAAACACAGGCTAATTATCTGCCGGAAAAAGGCGTATTCATGTTGAATTCACCTGGCCCAAATGCATATAAATTTATGCCTAATACCATGCCTTGTGAATTACCTAAAGTGGCTGTAATTTTAGCTCAGTTAAATGTATCAGGAAAGAAATATGGTATTTTCCCATTTATTCTTCCTCTATCTGCAAATGGAAAATTAACTCCTGGAGTTAAAATTGCATTATACTTAAAAGAATTAACAAGAAAAGTTTCAGCTATATTATCAGAATCAGTTAAAAACTTTAAGTTTTCAGATGAACTACTTATTGAAATCATTACTAGCAAGTCCCTGTGCACATGGCGTACACAAGAAATATTAATTAATTGTCGTGAGCGTTGCGGCGCACAAGGATTATTTTCTGTTAACAAGATATCCCCTTATTTAATATCTAATTTTGGTACGATTACTTCGGAAGGTGATAACCTTGTATTATCACTAAAAGCCGGAGGGATGATCATTCTCAATAAGATGAAAGAAATAGACAAAACATTTTTCCAACATAACCTATTTCCCATTTTAAATAATTATATGAACTTTTTATATAAAAAACTAAATGGATTAATAGTGAGTAACAATAAAAAAATAAATTTAGATATGCTTAATAAACATAGTAGGGATTTTCTAGAACTAAGCCAAACATATGCCGTTTTATCCGTGGTGACGACAACTATTGATACATATCATGATAATAATAATGATGATCTTGGTATGATCATCGAAGGTTATCTTCTCGACTGGATTCATCGTAGCATGAGCAATCTCCTGAGAAGTGAAGTGATCAATTTACAAGAATCTAAAAAAATAGACGAGAGACGCATTGAGTATATACGTCAGCATGCAGATAGAATAAATAATTATATTTCCAGTTTTGGCGTGGATAAAATTGGAATCGAGACACCAATATCAAGTAATGATTATATTTCCTGGTATGCAGATAATCACCATCAGTTAAAAAACAATTAACCATAGGCATGGGAAAACAAGCAGAAATGCGGGGTGAGCGAGTGCAGCCAACAAAGAGGCAACTTAAAAGATAACGGGTATAAAATATGTTGTACATTGATTGCGGATATTATAACTTTGGCAATGAATGGCGATGACTAACTGATAAGATAGAGAAACAGATTGTGGCAAAGAAAGAAAAACGGCCTCACCATGACGCGTTATTCAAGCATTTTTTAACGCAGCCCGAAACGGCCAGGGAATTCTTATCCCTTTATCTGCCCGAAGAAATCCAGTTGTTGTGTGATTTAGCCACATTGAAACTGGAGCCGGGCAGTTTTGTGGATGAGCATTTACGTCAACTGCACAGTGATGTGCTGTATTCGGTTGAAACGGCCCGGGGGCAAGGTTATATCTATTGCCTGATTGAACATCAATCCACCCCTGACCCATTGATGGCCTGGCGGCTGATGTATTATGCCATGTTAGCCATGGCGGCTCACCTGAAAAAAGGCCATACTGAACTCCCTTTGGTGGCGCCTCTGCTGTTTTATCATGGTGAGGTTCGGCCGTATCCTTACTCAAACCGGTGGCTGGATTGTTTTACGCTCCCTGAACAGGCTGCTCGCTTATACCGCCAGGCGTTTCCGTTGGTGGACGTCAGTGTGCTCAGCGATGAAGAGATCCTGACACATAAAGGGGTTGCCCTGATGGAGCTGGTGCAAAAACACATCCGCTGCCGGGATATGCAGGAATGGCTCCTCCAATTGGTGGAACTGTTGAATGCAGGGTATAATACAACCGAGCAGCGCAATGTGGTGTTACGCTATATTTTACTGAATGGACATACGCTGGATCTCTCACACTTTGTCCATCAACTGATTGAACAATCTCCGGAGCATGAAACGATGTTGATGACTATTGCAGAACAGCTTGAACAAAAAGGGCGCGAGCAAGGTATCAAGCAAGGTATTGAGCAAGGTATTGAGCAAGGTATTGAGCAAGGTATTGAGCGAGGTATTGAGCAAGGCCGAGAGGAAGGCCGAGAGGAAGGTAAACTGGAAACGGCTCGTGCTTTATTACGGCATGGCGTGAGTTTGGACATTATTGCCACCAGTACCGGACTGAGCCGGGATAAAATTGGTGCATTAAAGCATTAAATTAATCTTCTGTTTCATAGCAAAATGCCGATATTCAAGATCGGCATTTTTGTTATTAAACTCAGGTGGTCAGTAACTCAATATTATGTTTCAGATCCATTTTTCTCCTCAGCTAATTTATCAGGCACTTCTTTAGCAAACTAATTATCACTATCAGCACTTTTTAGTACCTGATCAATAATTTGTTTATGATCACCAATCCATATTTCTGTCATGAGTGTATACGATTAAAGGGGCATAAAAGGGGTTGATATCGTACTATTTATATGAGACAACTTCATTCGAGATCCAACCGCAGTGACGAAATTCATTTTCACTGTCCGGTCAGCGATCTTCATACGGACATGATTTGCATGGAATCAGGATGATGACTCATCATATAGACCAAACTGCCAATAAAAGTAAAAGACTCTCTGCCTTAACGGATGCGAAGCAATTCGCCCTGTATGCGCTTCCTGATTTTGATGAATGCCTACAGTTGGAATTTCTGTCGCTGTCAGCAAGAGAACTGGAGCCCACTACAAACCGGTCGGGTTTGTATTCCCAAATTTACTGTGTCCTGCAAAGCGGTTATTTCAAAGTTAAACACGCTTTTTTCTGTTTCGCCAAATGTCCGGACACTACGCTATCGAAATGCCTGCGTCCGTTCCAGCTGACATTCGATACTGATAAAAAACCAGTCGGTCTACATGTTATTTTTAGAAGGATAAAAGTAAATGTCTTATATTCAATCGCATTTGAAGGGAGGGTGTTGGTTTACCCTCGGTGACAGTATAACTGAAAGAGGGTGGTATCAACCAATAGTGACTAAACATTTAGATCTAAAAGAATGGAAAAACTACGGAATAGGAGGAACATGCATAGCCCAAAAAGATAAAAATGACAATTCAGCCATGTGCTTAAGATATGAAAAAATGGCAAGCAATCCAGATATTATTACAATATGGGGAGGGGTAAATGATTTTGGATTTGATTTTGGCTCCAATGGAGGAGTGGAAATAGGTGATTATAAAGACAAAACCCCTTTAACATTTATTGGCGGCATGAAATTATTAATGACTGGAATTACAAAAAAATACCCATCAACGAGAATAGGGTTTATTATAACAACGCCAATATCAGTACAAAGAGGCATGAACAGTAAAAACGCCAAAGGGTATTACTTGTCTGACTATTGCAGCGTTTGTCGGGAAATTTGCGAAAAATACTCCTTCCCATATCTGGATTTGTTAAAACAATCTGGATTCAATGAAGGAAATATCGATATTATGACCAGCAATAGCTTGGGCACAGTGTCCGATGGTTTGCATCCATCAAAACTAGGTATGACCAGGCTTGCCCCAAAAATTTCAAACTTCATTTTATCTATTTAAGAGACAAAAAATGAGAATATTAACCATAGATTTATTAAAGATCGTTTCTATATTTTTCGTTGTAATTTCTCACGTTACTTTATTTTTCTTGTTGCGCAATGATAATGACGTGGTTTTGTATTTTCTTAGGCAGGCCGGTCAGTTGGGGGTCTCGTTGTTTTTTATGTGCAGTGGCTATTTCTTACTAAACAACAAGCATGAAAAGCAGGTGGATTACATCATTAATAAATCAAAAGGGATATTAACTGTATTGTTGTTTTGGCTTATATTTTATTATCTGTATGACACATATTTTATCAGTAAATTTACAACAGTGCCTGATATTGATTTTTTAAATTATGTTAATGTTAGTATAACCACATCAGATGCTACCCATTTATGGTTTATATTTGCAATTGTCTCTCTCTATATATTAACACCACTAATGCGTAACACATTTAATGAAACAAATGCAAAGGGGATTAAGAAAATACTCGTTATAATGCTTATAATTTCTAATCTTACATTGCTGAATGCACTAACAGATTACAAATTCTCTTTTTCCCTAATCCCATTCAATATTTTGTTTCCGTTCCAATCTGAGGGTTTGATTAGTTTCTTGATAGGTGGATATATAGGGCTAACGAAACCTAAAATAAAGGCTTTTTCCTGTAAACATATAATACTTCTGGTGTTTTTTATTATATCATTGATATCTTTATCAATCATTTCATCCAAGACGGGGATGACTTTCTTTTATGGGAAGTTTTATAATGTATTCCTTCAAGCTTCTTCGGTGTGCCTGTTTTTATTCTTGGTTAATTTGAATGTCAGAGAAATACCATTCTTAATAGATGACATTAGCAAGAATATACTAGGAATATATCTTGTTCACAATATTTTTGTTATTGAAATCCATAACGAATTTATCCATAATTTCTTATTAAAAAAATTTAATTATATAAATGTATATGTTTACATAATAGCCTATTCTTTGCTGGCTTTTATCCTGTCATATATATTATGCGTTTTGTTACGGAAATCAAAAATAACCTCAAAAATTATAACCATCTAACATTATTGTCAGGGAGAGCCGGTTTCTCCTAGCTATATTTTCTTGTTAGTAAAGTGTATTAGCTAAATGGAAGGCGTTTTACAATTATCACAGACCACAACAGTGGTTTGAAAGGTAAAACGCCTTATGAAACTCCCGTTGAAAAAATGAGAGCTTAAAAATGTTCTGTCAATCAAAGCCAGAGATCACACATCATATATTTTTATAATGAGTTCCAACACTATGAATCGTCATTGTACTGTCAGTATTATTTAGATTGAAGGTTACCCTGTCTTTTTGGCTTAGCCTCACACTATATAAATTATTCGGCAGTTTTTCCAAGTTACTGCCGCTTGCTGTACCAATACTTTTTGCTGCTGTCAGTGGATCGTTCCCCTTTTGCACCTCTTTTATAAATGAGCTATACTTTTGTTTTGCAGCACCTTCCATATTAGTAAATCCATTCCTGGATTTGTTATTTTTAAGTTCTTGCAAACTAACTCTCCATTTAGGCGGTTCTGTTGGGCTGGCCAAGTAACCTATTCTGCCATCAGGTAATTTCTGCGGTGGTCGAAAGAAAGGTTTAGAAAGCTTTTTTCTCTCAATATAATTCTCTAATGATTTAGACTCTAACCCATTGTAAAAGTTTTTTGAAAAAATCCTCCTTCCTAGTGAAGTTACAGCAGATAAGATAAATAATAAATCAATTAATTTAAAAAATCTTGCGGTATTTGATTGTTGATTTTCCTCCAGTGGAATTTCCTGTGCAGCAAAAAAATATAGTGCTAATAATTTATCGTCATCTGAATAAGCACTCAATGGTTTATTTTCAAGATCAGGAATATTCCAAATGTTTTGAGGATATTCACCTTCAAAATCCAGTTCATTCTTGTAAAAACCATCTGCCATATCTTTAGAAATTTGATCACCATTTTCACCTAATAGTGCAGATGAAAGATTAGACATATATTCTTGATAAATTCTTTCAGCAGTCTCTTTATTCTTATAATAGTCACCAGGAAGATGAGATACATCATGAATACCACTTACAGCTAAAGCGTACGCTAATATTATTTTCTTAGCTCGATATTCAATTCCATGTGATGCAGTATAACCCTCATCTGTTTGCTTAAAGTTTAGTACACGTATTATATCTCCTGCTATTTGCGTTTCAACGGGTGGATATCCACTTCTATCATCAGGTGTTAATTGTATTAGACTAGAAGCTGTTGCAGATTTTATATCCATTATATTTCTCCATCATGTTAGTGTTTATTGAACTATGAATCTTCTGGCAGAGAGCGCCTAAATTTATCGCTACCAATATAAATTTAAGCTTTAAATATAGGGTTTTCTCTGTCTTTTTAATCATTAATTTCAATATAAAATTACTTTACATGAGAATTATTAGCAAGCTTTTATTTTCACATCTTATGTTGATATTTTTCTATTTAAATCATTATGTTAAGATTAGTTAAATAAATAATGGAATAAGTGAAAGAAAAAAGATAACGCACTAAAGCCAAACGAACTTGGAGAATAGGATAACTTTATGTTAACAAAACGTTTTTAAATGGTCACGGCAGGTTGTATAAGTGTAAAATAAACATTAAACATGACAGGGAATAAGGCGCTTATTCTTTTAACCCTTGGCTGACCTAATTACCGATAAAAAGGTGGTTTTCGATTACCGAAAAAGGGAAACAAAAGTAATAAGAGAAAGTTAATCATATGAAAAAATGATTAACCTGTAAAACGATTATCATTTACAAGATTTTATATTCTTTTAATTAAACTAACATATACCCTATGGATTTCAAGATGCATCGCGACGGCAAGGGAGCGAATCCCCGGGAGCATAGATAACGATGAGACCGGGGTGAGTAAGTGCAGCCAACAAAGAGGCAACTTGAAAGATGACGGGTAATAGGTTTTCAATACACCACAAAGTGTAATATCTCAAGCCCTACGGCGCGATATAACTAGCTTATCCTTAGGACGGTCCACCCAATCGGAGGGATTATTGTTGAAGTTATCCGCAAGCAGATAAGACGGCGTTTTAGCTAACCAATCAGAAAGTGAAATATCTTGGTAGATACCGTTATCTAATACAACCAGTACTTTAAGGTCATCGTTGCCAATATTTTCGATATAGTGACCAAATCCCTGAAGAACGTAACCGACGTCGGTCGGCCCATATTTTGCAGTTTGTGCGTGTCCATGAGAACTAAACACGGTCATACGTCCTTTACCTGAAATGTAGTATTGCCACTCGTTGGCATTAGGATGCCAATGTAGCTCACGTACTGCGCCAGGTTTGATGATCTCGATGAGACCAGTGATAGTTGTAGAAATGGGAAATTCCTTCGATGATGCCCGATAAATACTCCCAGAGTCGTTCTCGAAGAAAGGTTTATTTTTCAAGAGCTCATAACGGTGGGTGAGTGGAGCATCGTTCAATCCGCCATCGTCAGCAGGTAGGGGAAGTTTTGGCGGGATAGCTCCACCGACAATGTAAGCTTCACCCTGTTTGATTTTAGAAAAAACGGATGCTGGCATGTTGACACTTTTCTCAAGCACCTCTTTCGGCATATGTGTTATCCAATCAGTGATGCTGAAAGTGCCAAATTCCGAGAAGTGTCCGTCATCAAAAGTCAGAATAAAATGCGCACCATCTTCAAGCGCCTGAATGGAATGACCATGACCTTTGGGAAAATACCATACATCGCCGGGACCAAAATCAGCTACTTCACTTTTGCCCTCCGGATCGATAATGGTAATACGTGCGTGCCCTTCAAGCATATATGCCCATTCAGCGGCAACAGCATGCCAATGGAGTTCACGCACGCCACCCGGTTCAAGCATCATATCAACACCCGCAATCCCTTCAGATATCGGGAATTGTTCTATCGTAGCTTCCCGTGCCCATCCATTTTCCAATACCCGTTTTTTACTATCTGTGAATTTATATTTATACAAACTTTTAGTATTTATTGGCTGTTTATTCTTGCCAGTAGTGACTGTATTGTGCTGTTCATCAGCAACAGCGGATTTAATCATACTGCCCATACTAGCCGCCGCCGCGCCAATTGCGGATGCCTTCAAGATATCACGACGAGAAAACATATTTATTGCCTCCAAGTAAAATGGGTACCAGCAAGATATAGTTGCAAGCTGATATCTATTTGTTTGGTTTTTTTAAGTTAATGGTTGTCACGGAAGGAAAAATTAGAGGTGACTAATTAAGCATAGTAGAAAATTAGTCGTCTAGGGAAAATCAGAGACAACTCTGGTTTTCCCTGAAATGTTATTACTTCATTTACTCTTTTTTGCCAGAGCAAGGGCGAACGTATTTCATAATGCAGTCAAGTTTTTCACAAGTTTCCTGCCATTCTCTTTCTGGTTTTGAATCTCTGACCAATCCTGCACCAGCCTGGAGCCAACAGCGCCCTTGATGCTGATAGAGAGAACGTAATACCAGCGCTGCATCCAGTTTGCCTGAGCTATCCAATAACATGACACAACCACTATAAAGCCGGCGTGGTTCATCTTCATAACGTGAAATTGCCTGTAAAGAAGGTTTTTTCGGTATTCCCGAAGCGGTTACGGCCGGGAATAGGGCGATGAACGCATCCCAACGATTTTTGTCTGTTTGTAGTAATCCTTTTACTCGTGATGCCAAATGTTGTACTGAACCTCGTTCACGAATCGCCATAAACTCTGATACACAAAGTGTGTCAGCCTGACAAATCGGTGCCAGTTCCTCTAATGCTAATTTAGCCGAAACAGCATGTTCAGAGATCTCCTTCGGGTCAGAAAGCAAATCTGCTCTCAATCGTTGATCCTGATCTTTATCATGTGTCAATGCTCTGGTACCAGCCAATGGTTGCGTGCTAATCCAGCCTGAACCATCCGCTTCAACTACGGTTTCCGGGCTAAAACCATAAACAGAGAAATCTTCATCACGTAAGAAGAAGGAGCGAGCAGGTGTGTTAGCTTGGCGGCCTAACCAGTAACTGTGTGGCATATCAATATCCGAGCCAAGTTCAACCCGACGTGACAGGATCACTTTTTGATAGTGGCCAGAAGCAATGTCCTTAACCGCATTAGCGACATTATCCTGATAACGTTTCGCGGCGTCTGATGTACTGATAATTTCCATATCTTTTATCCACGGGAAAACAGGTGTACTTAATTGATCAACCCGGCTAATTTTTTCCTTCAATATGGTGAGTTGACTCTCTTCAAGAGTTCGTATCAGAACCTGTCCTGGAGTTATACGAAATTCATGCTGTGGAATAGTGATTTTTATTAATGCTTCGTTTTGCTGTGCTAATGGCAACCCATATGTCATATGGGAGAATTCAAATAAAGTTCTGCCATAAGCCCGCCAATCCTGAATAGGAAGAGCATTGAGCGCCTGTTCAAGTTTTTGACTTAATGTGCTGATATCGTATGGATGACGATTACCTTGTGGATCAATTAATTGTCCCGATGCATCTGCACTAATGGTTGCTGCACAGCCTATCCCCAATGACCACTCACCTTTTGTTTCATAGAGCATATAAGGTTGTGCATCGTCGTCTGAAAGCAAATGTGTGATCAAATCTAACGGAGTGCTGGTAATAACAACAGTTTGTTCATGATATTGCTGCATTGGGCGGCTATGTTCTGCTTGTGCCATCTGTACCAAGCGGCGTTTATCAATTTTTCCCACGGTGGTAAGTGGCCAATATGGGACAAACAACCATTGGTCAGGAATTTTATGACGCTGAACCCCTTTCTGTTGTAGAAATTCCGCTATCTGCATCGGTTCCGGTTGATTGCCGTTGTTAGGTAAACAGGCGCAGGTTCGTTCACCCAACAGTTCATCAGGCACAGAAATGACAACGGCATCATCAATGTCAGGGTGTTGCAGCAGCAAGGTCTCAACTTCTTGGGTCGAAATTTTCTCACCACTGCGGTTAATCTGCTCTTTAATTCTGCCCTCAACGATCAGGTTGCCATCTGAGGTCATACGAACCAGATCGCCGGTGCGATAGAACCCATCGGCGGTGAAAGCCACGGTATTATGCAGCTCTGCACGGTAATATCCCGTAATGGTGTAGGGACCACGTGTAATCAGTTCTCCTACCTCACCGGGTACTACAGGTTGTAAATTGGCATCAACAATTTTGATCTCATCTTCTTCTGATAACGGACGCCCTTGGGTATTAATGATGACCTCGTGGGGATCATCCAATCGGGTATAACAGAGTAATCCTTCCGCTGTACCAAACACCTGCTGCAAAGGCCCAAGGCGTGCTATTACTTGTTCCGCTAGTTCTGGTGTTAACCTGCCACCACCCACTTGCAAACAGCGTAAGGATGAAAGATCGCTTTGTTCCCAGTCGCGAGCCTGTTCCCAGAGCCGAGCCAGAGCCGGTACTAATGCCAGATGGGTCACTTTGTATTGCTCGATTAGCGGCATGGCCTCGTCAAAACTGGCGGTATCACTCAGAAGGACACTTCCGCCTTGGGAAAGGGTACCCAAAATACCTGGGCTTCCTAGTGTGAAGTTATGTGCCACAGGCAGTACGGCTAGATAAACACTTTCTGTATTTACCGTACATAGACGGGCTGACAGCACAAAATCATAGGTATAAGCATCGTGAGTACGGGGAATGAGTTTCGGTGTACCGGTTGTTCCGCCCGAAAGCAGCAATACAGCAATATCACCATAACTTGGGCCGGGAATATTTACCGGTTCATCATCAATGGATGCCAATGCGGTAAATTCTTCCGCTTCTCCATCAACAATAATGTGTTTTAGATCGGGGCAAGATGCCACAATTTCTCGTGCCATTTTTCGGTAGTCAAAATCATGGAAGCAATCGGAGATAATGTAAGCAACCGGGCGTGCAATCTGGCAAAGGGCATGAACATCATGAGTCCGCTGTGTCGGCATTAATAACACCGGATGAGCGCCTAGCCTAAACAGGGCAAAACAGGTAACGACAAAGGAGATACGGTTAGGCAGTTGTACCATAACGTTATCCCCACGACGGATCCCACGACGAAACAATCCGCTGGCCAATCTCTCTGCGGATTGGTGCAATTCACGGTAAGTTAGTTGTTGTTCTTGATAGATCAGCGCTGTTTTATCGCCCCAAATACCAGCCCACCCGGCAAGTTGTTGGTCCAGCGTTTTGCCATTCCAAAGGTAGTCTGGCGTCATAGTAATTGTTTTCCCTAGAATAGAAAAAGGTGCCATTATGCGGACTCCTGTAAACAAACATATTGTATAAATTGTGTAACGTGACGAATAAAATTCTCAGGTTCTTGAGTAATATAAAAATGGTCGCCTACAATCTCCTTGTAGCGATATGAAAGGTGTTGCTCTCCGTCTGCAAGCCATTGTTGCCACTGCTGAACTTCTATCGCAGAAGCCTCTTTATCTTCACTGCCATAAAGCAGTAATGTTGGTGTTTGCAGTTTTACCGCGTCAGTCTGAACGAGCCGGTGATAATGTTCCGTAGCAAGAAAATCAGCCCGTAGCATTGGTAAGAACAGCGCAAGCAAGCCGGGGTCTTCTCGCAAAATCGGGCTACAACCGCCGATATCAATCAATTGTTCAATAAACTCATGATCAGGTAATCCGCTAAGTTGGCGGCGGGATTGAAGATGAGGTGCATGGCACCCCGAAAGCACCAGTGCCTTGGGTGAACAATTTTGTTGTTCAAGACGTTGGCAAGTTTCAAAAGCAACTTGGGCCCCCATACTATGACCGACAAGTATCAGATTCTCTCTCTGTACGGGGGTGAATGACACCATCAGGTCAGAAAGTGATTGCGCCAATGGCGCAATATTGGTAGCTGCCTTTTCCGCCATACGGCTGTCTCGTCCGGGGTAAATCACTAGTGAAACCGCTATATCTGAATTTTCTAGCGTGGCCCAGTGGCGGAATGCACTGGTACTGCCCCCGGCAAAGGGGCAGATTAACAGCGTGTATTTGGGTTTACCGTGAGTCGTCAGGCAAGGACGAATCATCGGGTGTGCAGGGAGTGCCCACGTCATCAACATTCTTCCTTAGTTAACATCAATTTTGCTGGCTCAATCCAAACAGGGGCCGATAAATCCTGAGTAACAGGTTCTCCCATGATACGCAAAATTTGTTGCCATAAACCTGCTAACCGCAGTTGGTAATCGTAAGCAAAAGCAGGTGGGCAGAGGGCACCGTTTAATACAGAACCTAAGGTATTGAGCAGAAATGCCACACCTTTAGCACCATCACATTCAAATGCTGTCATCCAGTTTTTGGTTGCCGGACAAAGAATTTGTGATGTTGCTTGGTGCAGATAGTTATCATCCGGCTGACTGGCATTCAGGTAGAGGCTTTGCTCGTTGTTCAGATGATCAGGTGCATGAAGGACGGGTGTCCAGATGACCGGCCCGTAACTGGCTTCCTGCGTAAGATAACCGACAGGCCAGATCAGCGTCATTTTATGCATGACCAGATTGTGCATATCGGGATCTCTCGGGTCCAGATAGGATTGTACATTTAATGTTACTGTTGTCCCTGCGAAGCTAAGTTCAAAGCAATGAAATGCACAGCTTCGCTGACCGACATAGACTATCTCCATCTGTTCCGGACAGTGACATGCCTGTAACAACAGATCGAGCGCGGAAAATAGCAATTGGCGACTGGTTGTCAGATAACCACTTACCGGACGTTGCTGTGATAAGTGAGTGATTTGCCGCGCTGCATGTAACCAACTTCTTCCAGCATGACATTGGCTATAAAAGCTATTTACCCAAAACATTGCATCATGTTTGTTTGCGGTTAATTGATGTCTTTTAATGGCTTCGGCATCAAGGGGGTGTTCCTGAATGACAGAAATTCCACGCGCCAAAAGTGCCTGAGTGAGCTGATCGCCTTTGCCGCCAATAACCTCCGCCCGTATTACCACGCAGGCAATATCAATATCATCTGGTAGTTCATCCAGTGAGCGGAATAGGGGCACATTAAAATCACAGGCAAGTTGCTGCGAGCGAGCACTGCCCTGTGCCAAAATACCGGCTAATTCCAAACCAGACTGAGGTTGTAAGAACGCATTAAGATATAATTCGCCAAATTTCGAACCGACAATCAGAACCCGCCGTGGCTTTATCATATGTTCTCCTTAACAAGATTAGTGGTTGGTACTGAATTCAAGATATCTTTCAGACAAGTCACCAATGAGCCAACATGTTCATGTTGGAACAAGGTGTAATGATCGCCCGCAAGTTGTGTCACATTGACTGGCCCAAAAGCCTGCCAGCCAAGATCGATTGAGGCGATAGTGGTTGGATCGAGATAATCCATAAAATCAGGTAGTTCCTGTGCTGCCCGTATAAGCCAGAAAGGCTGTGAAGTCTGCGGCGGACAATAGTCAAGCAACGCGTTCAGGTTATGGCGCCACACGTCATAAAGTGCGGTCAGCGAGCTATCAATCTGGGCAGATTGCGGTAAGGCATCGTGCAACGCATTAAGGAAAGTCTTAGTATCAGCAGTGATAACATGATTATTCAGCGTCAAACCAGGGAATTGCCCCTGCAAATCGAGCAAGAAATGACGATGACAAAATGTTTCATTCAGCGTCAAATCGGTGCGCACATTTGGCGCAAAGCTGTCAATCAGGATACATTGAGAAACTCTTTCACCCACCGCACGTAATTGATGAGCCATTTCATAAGCCACCAATCCACCGAACGACCATCCTGCCAAGGCATAAGGTCCTTGTGGCTGGAACGCTCGGATTTGACTGATATAGTCAGCCGCCAACGCTGCCACAGAAGGAGTATCTGTATTTAAATTATCTGGCGAAAATGCCAACCCAATCATGCGTTGGTCACCAAAATTGGCTGCTAAATGACGATACCCCAACAGATGTCCACCAATAGGATGGACGATAAACAGGGCAGGTTGTTCAACGCTTCCCTCATTCAATATCACCCCTTGGCAAGGGTTTTCTGGCTGATGTTCAATGAATTCAGCCAAAGAGTGTACGGTATCGTAAGTTTGTAACAGGCTGAGTGGATATTGACGGTCAAAAGTCTGATTGATTTTCACCATTAACCGTACCGCTGCTAGAGAGTCTCCACCTAACGTAAAGAAACTCTCATGCACACTGATAGCTTGTTGTTCCAATACTGATTGCCAAAGGTTCAACACAGCTTGTTCTATCACACTGCAAGCAACTGATATTGGATTGATATCCTGTGTCGCTTCCTCAACCAAAGCTGCCAACGCGCGTCGGTCAATTTTGCCGTTGTCGGATACAGGGATCGCATCAAGAATGATAAATCGCTGTGGACACATCCAGACGGGCAAGGTCTGTTGCAACCAATGAGGCAGAACCGGTAAAAGTTCTGTAGATAGCGGGGCTTCGTCAGATAAACGCAAACCTGCGACAAGTTGCAATGCACCGGTTGACGTAGTATGTGCAAATGCTAATGCTTGTTGTATATCCGGATGCTCGCATAAGCGATGTTCGATCTCGCCTAACTCAATCCGATAGCCACGAATCTTAATCTGATGATCATTGCGTCCCAGAAACTCAATATTACCGTCTGGCCGCCAACGCCCTAAATCACCAGTGCGGTATAACCGTTCACCGGTTTGAGGATGGGTAATAAAGGCTTGTGCAGTTTTTTCTAAATCAGCCCAGTAGCCTAGCGCTAACCCTTGTCCACCAATATAGAGTTCCCCCGTTACCCAAACCGGGCAGGGGGAAAGCGTTGCATTAAGCACATAGAAAGTCTGATTAGCCAGTGGTTTTCCATATGGAATGCTGCGCCAGTTTGGATCAACTTGAACGATAGGATAGGCAATAGACCAGATTGACGCTTCAGTTGCACCGCCCAAACTAAGAATATTCAGGGCAGGGTGAAGGGCAGATAATCTTTCTGGCAAACTGGTTGGTATCCAATCACCACTCATCAATATCCAGCGCAGATTCTCTAAGGAGTGCGGATAATCTCTGGCGTACTCCTCAAGCAGTTGTACAAATGCCGGAACAGAGTTCCAAACTGTGACTGATTCTTGTTGTAACCACGTTAATAACTTGTCAGGTTGTCGTCTGTCACCAGAAAAAGGAATAACTAGTTTTGCCCCACAACTTAAAGTACCGAACAGATCATAAACTGAAAGATCGAATGTTAATTCTGATATTGCCAGTACGCTATCGTGTTCATTGAGAGCAATGCGTTGGTTAATATCAAGAATGGTATTAACCGCACCTTGATGATCTATCATCACCCCTTTCGGTTTGCCGGTAGAACCTGATGTGAAGATCACATAAGCCAAATCCTCAGGATGGGCAGACAAACGCTGTCCACCGGTATTTTTCGGCAAGCGGTTAAGTAATATTTCATCCAGAGAGATAACCTGTACACCATCAGGCCAACTCAGCTGTTGAGCAAACTTAGGTTGAGTTAATACAATATCAACTTCCCCTGATGCCAATAGCTGATGGATGCGTTGTTGCGGGTAGCTGGCATCAATAGGTAGATAAGCCCGTCCCGCCAATAAAATCGCTATAACCGCGATAATCTGTTCCCAACCTTTTTCCATCACCACGCCAATCAGAGGCGAATGCTGATTTTCTTGTGCTTGTAGATGGGCAGCCAGCGTCAGGCTTTGTGACCACAAAGTGCGGTAATCGATTTGACGATAAACATCGACTACAGCGGTACGTTGTGGGTAGCGATTTACCGCCTGCTCAATTAACGAACAGAGCGTATGGGGCGGAAACACATTCTTTGTCGCATTACTATCTTGGCACAAAATCTGATCACTTACCGGGAGCCACTCTGGAAGTAAGGCGCTCCATTGGTAATCGGGTTCAAGCAGGGAGACGACACTAGCCTGATAATGCGCAAACATGTTTTCTGCAACTTGTGGCTGGAACAGTTGCGGCAAAATTGCCCATTGAATGATAACGCCACCATCTGAACCGGAAATCAGCATACAGTCGAGATAAACATGCGGTGTTTGCGCACCAAAGAGATTCAGCGTTCCCAATCCTGCCGGCCCTTGACCCGCTGTACCGGTTGTATCGTTGAACACAATCGGCATACCGGCGTTTAGATTGTGACGGTGCTGATTTTTCTCTCGGAGTACCAGTTGTCCGTCAAATAGAGCATGTTGCAGATCAGCTAACCACTGTTTCTGTATCCGACTTAGCGCATCACTGAATCCTGTGCTATTGCGTAAATCCACTTCCAACAATGATGTAGTGGACAGATTTCCGACCAGCGTATCGCAATGTTGCGGCATTAACAGTCGGTTGCCATGCAGAACATTGATGGTGAAATGCTCGCTGTTGCTCCATACCGCTAGAATATGGGTGAATAACGTCAGCATAACCTGTGATGGTGAAGCTCGGTATTCTGCTGCACGTTGTTGCAAACGCTGCCATTGTTGCGGACTGATATATCCCGTCAGACATTGTTGATTAAGTTCTTGTGACTGATGATCTTTTAACGGTAACACCGGAGCATCAGGCAGATAAGGTAAGCGATTAAGCCAATATTGCCGGCTTTGTTGCCAGGCTTCCCCCGTTTTCTCATCCTCCAGTGCTTGAATATAGTCACTAATAGTCGCTGCCGGTGGTTCTGGCTGCCAGTTAGGTTCCTGATATCCGCGTTGAAAATCGCGTAGGATTAACGTCAGACTTTTGCCATCAGCAACCAGTAGGTCGATAGTCAAATGCAATAAACATACCCGGTCATCAGTACGATATAGCGTCAAATCAAACAGCGGCCAGTTATCGCTAGGAACACCTTTAGTGCGCAAGATATCGCGGGCATCAGCGAGTTTTGTCTCGCGTTGAGCCGGCGTCATGTTACGACAGTCAATTACCGTCGGGGTATAGCAGGGCACTTCCGGCAGAATATGATATTGCCCATCCTTCACATAACCACGTAATTGCGCATGATGACTCACCACACGGTTCCAAGCTGTGGTAAAACGTGGCAGATCAAGATCGTTGATAGCCAGTTCAGCGTAGAAATGCGCAATACCGTTACCAAATTGGAATAGCTGGCTTTCGCCTAACCAATAGGCATATTGCAACGCAGTAAGTGGAAGCGTCTGCTCCGATGCTGGCTTAGTCTCAAGTGGAACAGCCTGTGTAGCGGGTGTTGTTTCAACTGTTTCAACTATTCGCAAGGTGCGACAAAACTCACTCAACTTAGGATGTTCAAAAAGCTGTTGTAGATTTGCCTGTTCGTAACCTTGTCGACGCAATTGCACCACCATTCGGGTAGCAATTAAGCTGTCACCGCCACTTTGGAAAAAGTCACTGTGGCGCTGTATTGGCTGAGGAAGCAGTGAACACCAGAGCGCGATTACCTGCTGCTCTATATCATGGAGCTGGTTATCCTCTGTTTCCGGTTGTACTGCTTCCGGAATTGATCGCTGTGCTACGCTCTCTTTAGCGGTCATGATCAATGGTAATTGTTCTTGCTGTTGAACATGCAATGAATAAGGCAAAGTGGAAAATTGTGCCGCTATTTCACTGATATTGAGCCGTGCTTGCCGTTCAGCCCGCGCCAGAATCAGTTGTTGATGCAGTTCTGGCCCATCTTGCCCCGGCCATTCCAATGAAACCCGATAGCCGGATTTCTCCAAGCACTTACGCCAGTCCGCAAGCGCCATCAATGCACTATCGCCGCGATCATCACTCCAGGCATTAATGCCTTCAATAAAACCAACACTGGCGAGTTGCATCGCACTTTCGCGTTTCGTCGATTCAATAATCAGCAACCCTCCACCGGTTTTTAGTAACCGTGACAGGCGTTGCAAGGTGTTTCGCAGATGAGTTGCATCATGTAACACGTTAACCGCCATAATCAGGTCATAACCGGATTCAGGATGCTGGCTAAAATCAATACGCTGATTAATATCGAACAGCGCAAATTTTACAGTTTCGCCATAGTGATTAAGCAACTGGCGTGCATCATCCAGAAATAGCGGCGAAACATCGGTAAAGTGATAGCGTTCAATCGATTGTGCATTATGCTCAAGTACCTTCGCTGAGGTTGCTCCAGTTCCTGCACCGACTTCCAGTACAGTGAAATGATCAGATACTTGACTCAATTGCCGGACAATTTCAGCGGCAGTTTGGTTCAGGCATCGTAACGCTGGATTCTCACTATAGAGGCTGGCAGTGGTCTGTTTATCGGCAAACAGCAGTTCCAACGCATTACCTCGCCCGGCAAGCAGGACATCATGTTGCTCGATACATGTTGCAACATAACGGCTAATCGTTTGACACCATACGGCATCGTCCAGTTTTGCTGTAGGAGCAAGAACACGATTAAGCGGTTGCAGACAACGGTATCCATCAGCGGTTTTCTCAATCAATCCTTGGTTGTTTAATAACGCCAACCATTGAGTAAGAAGACGCTGATACTGTGGCGCCAGTTGTACACGTTGTTCAATTTCTGCACGAGTGTGACATTGCTGAGGATAAGTGAACAGATTATGACGCAGTAATGTCTGGCTCAGGCCAAATAACGCTTGCTGCTCAATATGTTGCCAAGAGCGCTCAAATGCCTGTTGTTCAGTTAACTCAGGCAGCGGTAACTGATCGGTGTTTATTGCCAATGGTTCTGGTAGCGATAATGGCAAATTGTCCTCTGCCACCAGCCATAAGTTATAACCTTGCGTGTCGTCCTGACGTGGCTGAATTTCTGCCAACCGTATTTCAGGTTTATCACGCAAATATTGTTCAGCTTGATGCAATTCAGGTTGTTGCGGCCAGAAGTTATAACGGATATGACCGGAAGGGGGAATATGAAGATCATAATGTTCTATGCAGTCAGGCTGATGACAAATTTGCACTAACAGCGCATTATAAGCAGCAAATAGTGCTTCAATAACCCCCGGTGCCAATACATCATCCATGCAGTACCAGTTAAACAGTAAATCACCATCCACTTCCATGACCTGATGATCCAGCCAGACTTGCGGGGTTTGACTCAGAACAAAGACGGGATCACCCAGTAACTGAGTGATGGATTGTTTGATGGCGACGCCTTCTTGTGCCATTCCCAACATGCTGGTGAAAACTACCGGCGTCAGCGGTTGCCTGCTTTGTGATTCACCATTTTGTTGGCGGCCAAGTTCTCGCAACACCTCAACACCATTGACATAGTTGTGGCTCAGTCGTTGCCACAGCAAAGCTTGTGTTTTCTCCATGCTGGCACGCAAGGAGGTTATTTTACGTAAATCAAAATCCATCAACATGACTGAGGTAAAATCACCAATCAGATCTTGAACCTCTGGATGGAAAGGTTGACGGTTAAAGAATGTCAGGTTGAGAGTAAACAACGGATGACGGCTATACCATTCCAGAGTATGAGCAAACAGCGTCAGCAGACCGGCAGAAGGAGTCACGCCCCATTGTTGCCAGCGTTGTTTAAGCATTTGCCAATCAGATTGTGCTAATCGACCTTCATAAGTTGTGAATTGTGGTTGACTACGCTGAGGCAGTTGTGGATTCAGCGGTAATCTTGGCGCCGGAGGCAACGAAGGTAATTGTTCCTGCCAATATGCCCATGATGCCTGCCACTCTTTACTTGCCCGTTGAGCTTGTTCCGCCATCACATAGTCACGGAAAGTAAACACCTGCGGGATCAGTAGTTGCTGGTGGTAAGCGCGTTGCAAATCGTCCATCATGATCCGGAAACTCTGTACGTCAAACTGCAACAGATCCAGATTCATATGTAAGCGACAGCGTGCATTCGGTAGCAGAGAAACAGAAACTTCAAACAACGGCCACTGTTCTGCTGGCGGGACCTGGTAAGAAAGCGTATGACGACGCTGAACCAGCGCCTGTTGGTAAGCGGTTTCATCCAGCATACGCAAATCATCTTGTGATAACACATACCAAGGCGTTTCAGGCAAAATTCTTTGTTGCCCGTCTTCATCCACTACCATGCGCAACATGCCATGACGCTGAATTAAAGCATTCCATGCCTGTTCAAAACGCGGAATATCAAAACCATCCAGTGTCAAATCCCATTCAAATAGGACGTGACACGCGACACCGCCGAAATCAATGGCCTGAGTACGACCAATCCAGTAAGCGTGCTGAATGGGTGTTAACGGGAATGGAGCATGACGTTGGGCGCTGTCAATAATGATCTCAGGCTGAGAACAGGTTACTGGTTGTTCAGGTAATGCGTCGCCAATAAGCCGATTAAGCCCCACTAAAGTCATATTCTGATAAGCCAACTCGGCAGTTAATCTGAAACCAAATTGCTGGTGGATCACCGCATTTAGCTCCAGGAACAATAGGGAATCCAAACCAAGTTGCAGTAAATCCTGTTGCGGTGCCAAACATTCAGGCTGTTCTAATCGTAGCAATGCAGCAATACGTTGACGCAACCAATTAAGCCGTTCTTCACTGTCCTGATACAGCCTGTTATCGACAGAGTGTGAAGGAGCTGGGGTTGCCACTGGATGGATATGAGCAATGTCAGCCTGTAAACGTCGCGAAATATCAGGATGATGCTCATCTAACCGTATTGCCAGATAGCAAGGAGATGCGGTACGCAGAGATTGATTAAAATGCCAAATACCTTCATTGACGCTGAACGGTAACATGCCATCTTGTGCCAATTTTTCCACTAATCGCCGCTCGCGGGCCATACCAACGCCACCCCAAACACCCCAAACCAGTGTTTTTACCATCAACGGACTCGGTGCTGTCAGCGCCAAAGATTCCAGGTAAGCATTGGCAACGGCATAAGCACCTTGCCCTTGGGCACCTAACATTGATGCGGCAGAAGAATGAAGCAACAGATAGTGTGCATTATGTTGCTTAAGAGCAATTTGCAATGCCGATGCACTTAGGGCTTTTATCGATAACATTTGTGACAGACGTTGAGGTTCAAGTTCTGCCAACCGGGTGTGATCAGCGATACCCGCCGCATGAATTGCCCCGGCGATACCATCCTCTTGTGCCAGCGTCTGCACTGCATTTAACAAAGCTGGCGTATCAGTAACATCAACGTTAATCCAGCGGATCTCACATTCAATATTCAGTGATAACTCTTGAACAAAAGCGTCCCAATCCGCATGCTGACGACGAGCAAATACCGCGATTCTACGTGCGCCTTGGGCCAACAACCAACGGATGGAAATCTGACCAATTCCACCCATTCCCCCAGTCACGATATGCCAACCCTGATGAGGAATCGACATCGGCTGTTGAGAAAGCAGTAAGGATTGACGTTGTAAAACGGGTACCGAGAGTTGGTTGCCACGTATTCTCAGCCAACGGTTATGTTCACTTAAATATCCAAGCGCTAATGACAAAGCGTTAGCATCGTTGATATCAGCAATATCAATCGCTTGAATACGACGATGGGGATATTCTTCAACTGCGACACGTAACAATGCCCAGACAGCATATTGAGCTGGATTGATATTCTCTGGTGATAAGGTGGTTTCCGGTTGAGCACCACAGGTGACAACGGTTAATGGTATTTCTTCATCACGTTTTAGTTCGGTAATAACTTGATTGCATAATTCAAGTACATCACTGCCAGTAAGCAGCAATAAGATATTTCCGCTTTCTGGCTGTAAATGAATACCCGCCTGACACCAATGATTAACTATCTCGTCATTCGCAGTTGAAGAACGAAGAATATATGCCGTTGAAGATCTTGGGTTATCTGTGATGTTTATTGTACGCCAGTGTAGGGCATAGTGGGTGTCGGGACACGGTTGTGGTGCGGGAAGCCATGAGTTGGTCGCAGCTTGTGTTGATACAAACTGACGCGGCAGATCGCAACGATCGCTTAACAGGGCAAATAGACGCTCACCCGCATAAATCAAAGCGGGGAAAGCAGTGAGTAAACGTGTCTCTAATAATCTGCGTTTGGCATATGGCAGGGGACGATCAGGACGATACATTTTACTTGTTGTTGGCCCAGAAACTTCCCGGTAATAACCTTGCTGGACGCAATAGGTTAGCAATTGTTCCAACAAAGGGCGCCAACGAGGTTGCAGACGGCCAGCTCGAATAGTGTCGATAGCACTGAAACCTTGTTCAATATCACGCCCATGACATTGATATACCAATGCATCGGTATACAACTCACGTAGTGTTGCAGCATCGGGGTTTTGCTCAATGGCAGGATCGAGCAGAGCATTTACATCAAGTCCAGCATTGATATTGGTTGTGGGCTGCACAGATTTAGTTGCAGGGAAGCGATAATGCTGCTCATCAAATGGATAGAGCGGAGCATGACATTTTCCCCCAGTAAGCGAGAAAAGATGCGGCCAGTCAAGATGCACACCAGCACAGTAAAGTTGCATAAGAGCCGTTTGCTGAGCTGTCTCTGGAGAGCTTTGACGCTGCGCACCAGCAACCCAGATTTCCTGTGGCAGACTGACACGCCGCCCGATGCCTGTTAGTTGTGCATCAGCCCCCATCTCCATAAATAATGCCACCCCTTGCTGGCGGGCAAATTCAACCGCCGGGTAATAGCGTACGGTCTGACGCATATGGTTACGCCAGTAGTCCGGTGAACCTAATTGTTCAGCCGTTGCAATATTGGCTGTCAGGGTAGAAATCAGCGGAATTTCCCCCAATGTAGGTTGCAACTGGCTACAACGCAGAGAAAATGCCTCCAGTACACCATCAAGCATGGCTGAATGTGCTGCACAGGCAACGTTTAGACGTTGGCAACGAATCTGCTGTTGTTCCAGGCGTTGTGCCAAGGTAGCAATTTCCGTCTCTGTACCGGCCCAAACCCAGTGTTGTGGGCCATTGCAAACCGCCAAATCTAATGCCAGCGAATGAACGAACGGAAGTACTTCTTCTTCATTGGCAAAAACCGCCAGCATTGCGCCCCCTTGGGAGCAGCTTTGCATTAGTTTGCCTCGTACCGCAACGAGCGGCATCACCTGTTCAGGTGTGAGAATCCCGGCAACAACGGCAGCGGCAAATTCACCAACCGAGTGCCCCAATACATAATCAGGCTTCAATCCAAGCGCCCGCCAATGTGCCGCCAGTGCAATCTGATGCGCCACAATTGCCGGTTGTGCGTATTCGGTGGTGGCTAATGCGGCATCATGCTCTCCGAACATCACGGCTTTTAATGGCAATGCCAGCTCTGATGCACAGGCTGCACAGCAACGATCCAACATAGCGGAAAAAACAGGAGAGCTGGCATACATTGCTTTTCCCATGCCAGACCATTGGCAACCTTGGCCGCTAAATTGCCAAAGTTGCTTACTTTCGCTATTGATTTGCCCACTGAAAACATTTTGTGTTGGTTTCTTGTTGGCAAAAGCGGATAAATTTGCAGCACTCTGTGACGTTAGCGTCAACGCTAAACGCCAAGGTAATGAAAAATCACGCCCCTGTAATGCGGTCCATGCCAAATCTGCATGATGCTCTGGTGCACCATTGAGTGCAGCCGCATAACGTTGGGCCAATTGACGTAATGAAAATTCAGAAGCAGCGGAAAGCAATAAAGGCGAAGTCTGCGCATGATGGACACGGTGACGACGTAATTCCTCTGGCAATGATTGCACGACGACATGACAGTTAGTACCACCAATACCAAACGAAGAGACGCCTGCGGTACGTAATGCTTGTGTCCAGCGTTGCCCTTGTGTTGCCAGCTTGAATGGACTTTGTTCCAACCGTAAAGCTGGGTTGGGTTGCTGAACATTGATCGTCGGTGGAATATGTCCATGCCAAACAGACAGAACCGCTTTAATCAAGCTAGCAATGCCGGCAGCCGTATCAAGATGGCCCATATTGCTTTTCACTGAGCCAAGATAACAAGGCGGTACCGTCACACTACGGCCAGAAAATATGTTGCGTAACGCGTCAACTTCTATCGGATCGCCAAGAGGCGTTCCTGTGCCATGTGCCTCGATCATACCAACATCATCAACACTGACATCCGCCAGTTGAAGTGCTTCGATAATAACGTTGCGCTGACCGTTAACCGAAGGGGCAGTAAAGCCAACTTTCTCATTGCCATCATTATTAATTGCACTGCCACGTAGCACAGCCATGATGGGATCGCCATCGCGTAGAGCATCACTCAGGCGTTTTAGCGTGACAATACCAACGCCATTGCCACCATAGGTGCCATTTGCTTGGCTATCAAAAGGGCGGCAATGCCCATCAGGGGAGAAGATCATTCCCGGCTGATACAAGTAACCACTTTCTTGCGGGAAAGAAACTGCCACACCACCAGCCAACGCCATGTCACACTCACCGGCACGCAGGTTTTCACAAGCTATATGTACGGCAACCAGTGAACTTGAACACGCTGTTTGTACCGTCAGTGCCGGGCCTTTTAGGTTTAATTTATAAGCGGTACGTGTCGCAAGATAATCTTTATCGTTACTGATTAACGCTTGAAGCCCTTTAACTTTGCCAACATCAGTCATGGAAAATTGTGACCATGAAGGCCAAGTACTGACTCGGCTACTACCAAAAACACCGGTTTTCAACGGGACATGGCGTGGCGCATAACCGGCATGCTCAAGGGCATGCCAGGCAGTCTGGAGAAAAAGACGCTGTTGAGGATCGAGCATCTCCGCTTCCTGACGTGAATAACCAAACAGCGAGGCGTCAAATTGTTCCGCCTTCTCTAATATTGCTGCCCGATTGACAAAATTTTCACTCTCAATAACTTCAGGAGGAATACCTGCATCTAATAATGTTTGACGGGAGAGTGGAACAGTACACTCAACTCCGTGTTGCAGGTTATGCCAGAAAGTATCGCTATCTGGCGCCTGCGGAAAGCGGCAGGCAAGGCCAATCACTGCAATAGGATCGCAATTATCATAGTGAGGTGTTAAATCAGTCATTATGCAGCTCCTTTATGACGTTTTTCCCGTTGTTGCAAACGCTTTTGTTGTTGACGCTGACGAGGGGTAATCGACTGGCGATTTCCGTCGTGGGGAGCCTTCCGGCAGCGCAAACTGAGCGTCTCTGCTGTTGGATAAGCAAATAAATCAGTCACGGCAAGATGATGAAAACCCGCATGTTGTAATTTGCTATGCAATTGAATTAGCTGTAGCGAGCTGGCTCCTGCCTCAAAAAAGTTTTGTTGTGTGTTAATAGGATGATTTGTTATGGACAAGAACAGGCGTTGAATTTCGCTGCATATTTGTGGGTCATATCCCGCTGAACGCAGTGATGGCGCAATGGCAACAGCAGTATTTTCAACCATCACGGATTGCTGCCGCGGCATCAATTGCTCCAGTGCTGCATGCCAACTTTCTGGTTGTGCCGCAAGGGTACGCAACAGCGTCATGTAGCTATTGAACATGTTTTGCAACTGACGCGGTTCAAACAATTCTTCGACAGCATCCCAATTTAGACAAAGTTCATTATCAGATTCATAAACCTGATGATCCAACCAGATTTGTGGCGTTTGGGAAATACCCCAAACGGGTTTCATCCATGATGAATGCGAAAGAAATTGCCCTTGGTGTGTTCCCAATGCACTGGTGAAAACGACCGGCATAATGGCCGCATCGGGGCTACGGCTCTGTGCCAATTCACGCATCACTCTAATTGCTGAAATGTGACGGTGATCCAGATCCTGCCAGAGCTGTTGTTGCAATCTACGGGCACTCGATAACCAATTTTTCTCCGGACGCCAAGCCAGTAATGACAGAGAAGTGAAATCACCCAGAATGTGATTAATATCTTCATGCCAGTGCGGACGATCGAAAAGGGTAAGGTTGAGCGTTAGCTCCGGTTTAGTACTGAATGCAGAAAGAACCGCTGCATAAGCCGCAATTAATAGCGCGGAAGGCGTTATCTGATAAGGCGCTGCATGTTGTTTTAACTGGCTCCATTCATATGCAGATAACCGATCGCTATAGCGCACAAAACGTGGGGATTGAACCTTTTCCGGGGCAATACGCAGTGGCAATTGTGGTGCCAGTGGTAATGTTTTCACTTGCTCCTGCCAATATTGCAGCGAATGCTGGTGCGTCGGCATTTGCTGCTGGCGTAACACACAATCCCGGAATGTCACTTTCAATGGTGGCAATTCATGTTGCTCGTCGAGATAGAGCTGTTCTAATTCGGCCAGCAATATCTGCATGCTCAACCCGTCTAATAGCAGATTATCCAGACTGACAAATAGCCGGGAGATAATTCCATCATCTTGCGCAAGCTGGAAATCGAATACCGGCCAGTTGCCGGCATCTAATACCTGATGTGAAAGCTGTTCACGTAATGTGTCGGCCTGCGTAATATTGGTGAATTGATGTTGTTTGACGGAGAACTGCGGGACATTTTCTAATACCTGTTGCTGCCCATTAACAACCACGGTTCTGAGCATTGGATGACGCTGGATAAGACGATTTAACACCCGATTTAAACGTTGAACATTTAATTGCTCTATCCGGTATTCAATAAAGAAATGCGCACCAACACCACTTAAAGCGAAACCCGGATGGCGCCCGACCAAATAAGCCTGCTGAACTTCCGTGAGTGGGAAAGGGTGGTATTCATTTTGCTCTTTCGGCAGAGCACACGCTGCTGATGAGGTTTCAGCCAGAGGAACCAGCGTAGCCGCAAATGCAGCTAATTGTGGGTTACGGAAAAGATGGCCCAGTTCACCTTTGAAGCCTTGTTGTGTCAGTTCACCAACTAAGCGTGTAGCCAGAAGACTGTCTCCACCAAGTTGGAAAAAGTCACTGTCACGGCCCAGTTGCTCTGTATTGAGCAAGCGTTGCCAAATGTCAACCACGGTTTGTTCAACTGCATTTAACAAAACCACTTCATTCCGGCGTGATGATGTCTCTGTTTTTGTCGCAGACTGTAGTTCTTGCGACAACGCCTTACGATCAATTTTGCCGTTAGGTGTCAGTGGCAGGCGAGGAATGATATGCAAGCGCTGTGGAATCATATATCCCGGCAAATGTTGTGCCAGCACCGATTTAATCTTTTCCCGATCGGGGATGGTGACACTGTCACCTGATTGCATCAATAATACATTAAGGTTACCGATGGTAATTGGCGTTTCAGCCTGTAATGGCAATCGTTGTGGTAATAGCGATAACCACTGTGACGCAGAGCGTAATTGAATACCTTGAGGTGAAAGCAATTCAGTCGTAATCAGGGAAAGAGACGATGCCTGTTGTAACTCCATTGCCAATATCAACGCGCCAGGTTGAGCAAGTGGTACCAATTCCTTGACACAACATGCGGGATCTTCTTCCCGGTGTAATACGTTATTCAGCAGAATAATATCAGCCTGATGTTGCAGCGATTCAGGAACTTGTTCAGGCCAACGTTGTTCAGACCAATATTGTACTGATGCATGAGCATAACCGCTCAGCCGTGTTCGCGCCTGATTGACCAGTGCTTGAGAACGTTCAAAGCCGAGATAACAGAGGTGCTGATCAGTAATATGCTCTGCCAACCACTGCGCACAACGACCGCTGCGAGCATCAAACTCCATCAAAGTCACGGGGCGTTGTAATCGCTGAGAAAGGGCAGTGATGACCTGTTGCAACCCTGCCAACCACTGCTGGGTTTCTGGCAACACAAACAATTGTTGTTCCGGTGCGAATTGCGGATCGTCAAGTAATGCGATCGCCGTCTGTTGCCCGGTAAGAACATCATGTAGCACCGCATGCCAACGTTCCGGGATACCTATCGCCTCATTATCGGATGTAACAGGTAACCATCCGGCCTGATATATATGCTGTGTAGATTCAACCAGTACCTTACATTGGCAAAGATATGCCAACATACGGGCAAACCAGTCATGGTATTCCGGTTGGGGCTGATAACGTTTCAAGCAATCTGTCAATGATTGCGGTGAAGTAAAGGTAATACCGTGACGAGATAGATGTTCCAGCAGGAACATTGCAACTTGAGGTCCACTGTTATCCGTGGTTATTGCGTGCATTGCAGGGAACAGCTCACGATAGCCAGTGGGTAACTGAGGCGCACGATTTACCCGTTGGCATAAAGAATCACCTTCCAATTCAAGGAACGCCACTAGCGACTTCTCTTTTTCGCCACTGGCGAGTGCCACCCCTTTACTGATTCCGATTACCTGATTAAGGGCCGCATCAATTTCTCCCAACTCAATTCGATAACCACCAATTTTTACCTGACTATCACGACGTCCCAGAAATTCAAGCCAGCCCTCAGGATGGTAACAACCCAGATCACCAGTGCGGTACCAGCGTTCCCCTTGATCGACAACAAATTGAGCGGAAGTGCGTTCTTCATCATTAAAGTAGCCTAATGCGACCCCGGCACCACCAATCCAAAGCTCACCGACAACCCAGTCAGGACAATCACGGCCATCTTCACCTACGACACGGTAACGCTGGTTAGCTAAAGGATAGCCATACGGAATGGAGCGCCACTGTGCTTCAACTTCTTTGATAATATATTCGTTTGACCAAATAGCCGCTTCTGTTGCACCACCCATTGCACTCAAAACACCATCAGGATTGAAGGCGCGGTAACGTTCAGGCAGTGACAAGCCAATCCAGTCCCCGGACAACATCACAGTACGAAGTGCTTTCGGCGCATCGACCTCCATGCCTTCGCAATAGGTCAGTAACATATCGAACAGTGCGGGCACACTATTCCACAACGTCACATGATGACGCACGATCAACATTTCCCAGGTTGATGGGTCACGACGCTGTGCTTCATTAATTAATACCAGCGCACCTCCCGCGGTGAGAATACCGAAAATGTCATAAACGGAGAGGTCGAAATGTAGAGCAGAGAGTGCCAATAACCGGTCGCTACTTTGGACCTGATGACGGCGATTGATATCCAAACAGGTATTGAGTGCGCTCTGGTGGCTGATAACGACTCCTTTTGGCATACCGGTTGAACCAGAGGTATAGATGATATAAGCCGGATCAGTAACCGCACGCTTAACCATGTTTGCCAAAGGCGGCCATTGCTCATCCTGATGCCAGGAAACACAGTGTACATCTTGTGACCAGTCATCACTTTGTTTTTCAAAATCAATGTGTTTTTCAAGGTCAATGTGTTGTTCAGGATCAATGATAACGACACGAATTCCAGCACTTTCACAGATAGCACGACGTCGGTTTACTGGCTGATCAACAGGAACCGGTACATAAACGCCGCCGATATAAAGTATCGCCAATACCGCAACAATTTGTCCGACGCCTTTTTCCATGCTAATGGCAACCCGATCTCCCGGTATAACCGACATTTTTTGCAACACGGTTGCTAACCGGCGAGCGGCCAAACTTAATTCACCATAACTGATTTCCTTATTATTAGTCACCAAAGCAACAATATTTGGTGTACGTTCTGCTTGCAAAAACACACCTTCATGCAGAAGGGCATCCGGCAAAGGTTCAGTTGTGTCATTGATCTGATACCGAAGCTGGTATTGCGATTTAGGCATCAGATCCGGTAATTCTTTACTCCACTGTGTGGCGTTTTCCGTTAGATTTCCAATGAACCCCTGATAAGCGGTAAATAAGGTATCCATTAACCCATCAGGGAAGAGTTCATCGTTACTATCCCACTGAATATTCAGCGTGTTTTCATGTTCAAATGCGACGAAATCCAGCCATACCTGAGGTGTTTGTGATATTCCCCAACTTGATTTTCCCAGAACATCACGGGTATTTTCACCATATAAAGGTCGGCCTAAATTGCTGGTAAACACAATTGGCGCACCATATGGATGACTACCGCGTTTTTTAAGTTCACGTAAAACTTCTACACCAGACCAATAGCGGTGTTCGTAAGCTTCGGCAAATGTTGCCTGCGCATCTTTAGCGAGTTGGCAGAACGGCAAATTATCAGCGGGAATATCTAATAGCAGAATATTAGTAAAGTCGGCCAGCAGGTTATCAACTGCGGTGTGCAACGGCGCTCTATCAAACAATGTCAGGTTAAACAACAGGCGGGGGGCATGATTCCAGCGAGATAATAAACCGGCAAATGCGGTCGCCAATGCCATCGTTGGCGTAACACCGTTTTGTTGAGCAAGTTGTTTAAAACGTTGCCAATGTTCAGGAGCCAAGCGGAAACATCTGCGCTGAATGCGGACGTTTTTTATTAGGGAAGGTTCCTTAGTCAGAGGGAGTTGTGGGACAGGGGGAAGGGTATCTAACCGGTTACGCCAGAATATCTCAGCTTCTTGTCGAGCCTGAGCAAATTGCGCCTGATATTGCGCCAAATAGCTGCAAAAATCATAGTCAGAAGGGATAACAGGCAGGTTACGTTTAACAATTAATGCCGCCAGTTCGGTAAAGAACAGGCTAAAACTGGCGGCATCCATGATCAGCAAATCAATATTAGCGTGCAACCGGTGCTGATTCTCACCAAGCAGACTTAGCTGAATATCGAATGTCTCCCCTTGTTCAACCTGTAATACCCGATGGCTTAATTGTTCACGTATACTACTCAGCGCTTGTTGCTGTTCGTCTGCTGTAAAGCTGCGCAGGTCATGAACCGTTAATTTTTTCCAATAAGCATTAGCCATCCCTTGCTGGCGACCATCGGGCAAAAACCGCACTCGTAACATCGGATGTCGCTGAATCAACCTATGAATTGCCGTTTCCAGTTGTTCAGGTTCCAACCCGATACCGTCAAATTCTTGATATAAATGGCAACCCACTCCTCCCAACGTCTGCTCTGGCGAACGCCCAACAAAATAAGCATGTTGTACCGCGGTCAGCGGGAACGGACGAGCATCTGTAATCAGTGGCTGCGCCACATCAGGCTTAAGTGCTGTGTGAGTAACAGGCGCATGACGTTGCAGAAGCTGGCTCCAAGCATACAGTGTGGGTTTTTGATAAAGTTCACGAAGGGTGACGCGATATCCTTGACGCCTCAACTGGTTTAACAATGCCATCATTTGCATTGAGTCCAGCCCTTTGCGAATTAAATCATCATTATCATCCACCAGTGTATTTTTTTGAGTAAACAGGCCAGATATGATCTGACGCAGTGAATCTGGAGAGACAAGATCCGTGTGCATGAAGATATCCTATAAATAATGACGGTTATAAAACGGGGGGTTACACCTTATTTGGCTTATTTGGGTATAGATGCCAGTGCTCCTCTGAGCCGAGATGGTTTTCCCAAAGGGATTGATAAAGTGAACAACGTCCTAACAATTCGTTGTGAGTTCCACTATCACAAAGGGTTCCATGATCCATCACCAATATCTGGTCAGCGCGGGTTATCGTGCTCAGCCGATGAGCGATAACAAAAACCGTTTTATTCTGGGTAAGAGAATCAAACGCCTGTTGTATCAACTGTTCGTTTTCGGGATCGAGAGAAGCCGTCGCTTCGTCGAGGAATAAAACCGGAGATTGCTTTAAGATGGCACGGGCAATGGCAAGGCGCTGACGCTCGCCACCAGACAGCGTACCGCCATCCACCCCTAGCGGTGTATCGTACCCTTGCGGTAATGCCATAATCGTATCGTGAATATTGGCAAGGCGAGCAGCCTGCTCCAGTTCTAACTGGGTTGCACCGGGATCACCCAACCGGAGATTGTTAGCGACGGTATCCTGAAATAGTGCGGTTTCCTGAAATACCATAGTAACGGTGTCATACAGTGCCTGGGTTTGGTAATGATGAATATTATTCCCCCCCAGACGGATTTCTCCCTTATCCAGTTGATAGAAAGAGAGCAGCAGATAAGCCAGTGTGGATTTCCCACTGCCACTGAGCCCGACAATAGCGGTCATACTGCCTTGCGGCGCATAAAATGACACATTTTGGATAGCGGGTTGATTCGTACCTGGATAGCTAAATGAGATGTTATTAACTTCAACATCATATTTGTCTGGCGCGGCTAGTGGCCCGGAAGCTTGCGTTGCAACGGCTTCTATCTCTGCAATATGGGTTTCACCTACTTGCGTTAAGGCCGTAATATTGAGTAAGGGGATGATCCCACGTAGAGGGGTAATCGTGGCAAACAACAACAGAATCGTGATAAGTATTTCTGAGAGTGTTAATGCTTCTGGTGAATTAAAGCGCAGAGCGCCAGCCAGAATGCCAACGACCACGCTGGTATCAATGATGATGTAAAACAGGCTCAGTAGCGGAATACTTCTGAATACCCCGCGGCGGAATGCGACACGTAATTGGTCGATTTCGCGGTCAAAACGCTGTTCTACCGTCGTGGTCGCTGCCGCAGCACGAATAAAGGACATACCTTGGGCGTACTCGACGATAGCTTCGGATACATCAGCCATCATAGTGGCACGCAAGCGCAATATTTCATCCAGTTTTTTACGGATAGCCCCCAAGATGAACATCCCAACCATCAGCACTAATAATGCACTACCGGCAACCACCCAATCGAACCAGAATAAAGCCAGGTAGATGAGAGTCAGCATCATCACCTGACAAGCGATTTGCGGTGTGGTATAGGCTGACTGATTTTCCTGCCATTGCACATCTTCAGATAACGTCAACGCTATTTTTCCAGCACTCAATCCCCGAATAGTGGCGACAGACATACTGACAAGGCGTTGTAGCAGAGAGCGACGAATTTCTATGCCTAAACCATAGGCGGCAATGGTGAGTTTACATAATGCGCGAGCCATAAAAGTAAATCGCAGCAACAGTAAAATAACCAGTAATCCCAAAGTGATAAGCGGCAACATAGGATTGTCACTTTCCCCTAGATGGGTAATAGCCCAAGCAGCAATAGCAAGTTGAGCCATAATCGCAACGGTATCAAACTGTTTATATAACAACCCCTTAAACCAAACTCTTTGCTGTTTTGGTGATAGATGTTGCTGGAGACGATTAAATAGCCCCATGATAATTTGCTCCTGTCCCGGTTTTTTCTCCCCGCCAAGCAGCCCACTGTCTGGCGTATGCACCTTGCTGCGCGACCAGTTCTTCATGGGTTCCTTGTTCGATAATCTGTCCTTTATCTAAAACCATTATTTGATCAAGATGACGGATAGTCGGTAGACGATGGGCAATGACAATCACTGTCTTATTACGGCATAGAGCATTGAGCGCTTGTTGCATCTCTTTTTCACATTCTGGATCGGCATAGGCTGTAGCTTCGTCCAATACAAGGATTGGGACATTTTTCAGAATAGCGGCGGCAACGGCAATACGCTGTTTTTCACCTACCGATAAACTCACGCCACCGTTCAGTACGGTGTCGTAGCCTTGCGGTAATTGCTGAATAAATTGATGTGCTTGCGCTGCGATAGCAGCCGTTTCAACTTCGGCCTGTGAGGCATTAGGACGGGCTAATCGTATGTTATTAGCCACCGTATCGTTGAACAGAAACACACGCTGGAAAACAAAAGAGACGTTATTGCGTAGCGTCGGTTCATCCATATTACGGATATCAACACCGCCAATAGTAACCTGACCATGCTGAGGGTCCCAAAGACGTGCGATAAGACTCGCTACAGTAGATTTACCCGAACCACTGGCACCGACTAAAGCTAATGAACTGCCCGCCGGTATAGAAAATGAAATGTGATTTAATGCATTCTCCTGATTATCCTGGTAGGAGAAACTGACATTGTGCAGAGCGACGCTGTGATCGGCTGGTGTTTGGCTTTGGGTACAAGGCGCCAGTTCAGGTTGATTCATTAACCAACGATAGCGTGTGATCAACGCCTCTTGCTGTTGCAAACGTGTCATCACAGCGAACATAGATGAGGCAATATTGCCGAATGCCATTGCCGCCAAAATAAAGAAAGTGAATTCGAATAAAGTGATCTCTTGTCGGTTCCATAACCAGACCGCCAAAGGGAGGACAAACAGCAGGTTAGCACTGGATAACACGAAAAACCGGCTAGATTTGACCTGCACTTTCTCAACCCAAACATCAATAATCCGAGTCAGGGCAGTAAACGCTTTCTCAGCGCGTTGCAACGCAACCTTGCCGCCTGAATAGGTTTTGACCACAGGAATCGCATTAATAACTTCACCCATTGTTGAAGCAATACGGTTTTGGGCGGCATAAAAACGCTGAGTTGTCGCTTGAACTTTTATCTGAATATAGACGAATAACAGGCAGGCACCCAAAGTTGGCGCGAAGGCTGCGAAGGCTAACCGCCAATCAATGGCTAACATGACACTCAATGCAATCAATGGACCGAATAAGGTAGCAGACATCTCTGGAATGATATGGGCAATGCCATCTTCAAGCTGTTCGACGTCATCTAGCATCATCTTTTTTATTTCAGTGCTGTCGGTCAGCATGAAAAAGCCCAAAGGGACAGACTTCAACTTACTGCTGATATTGCGGCGAACATCAGCTTGCACATCGGCAGCGATCAAATGAGCAAAAAACGTTGAACCACTAAAGGCCAACATAGCGGCAAATGTAAATCCCAATAACATAGCGCCATAATTCAATAGCGTATCATATTGCCCGTCATAGATAGATTGGGTGATGAGCCCGGCAACCGCCGCTGGCAACATTTGCAGGCCGGCGGAAAGAATGGCAAGTGCAATAGCAACGTAACTCAACGTGCGGTATGGGCGCATCAAATACCATAACTCTTTAATAACGCCGGCATCAGCCGCACGCTGCTCTGGCGAACTCTGAACAGAAGTATCATGATTACGCATTCACGCTCTCCTTGTGGAAATTATGGAATTTACGCAATGTCCAGAACAAGGCAATGAAGGTGAAGAGAAGTGCGAGAACGAAAAGGGCAGAATAGCCTGCTTTAGTAACAATCAATCCACCCAACACTGAACAGATAATTGCAATACCCATATCTGCGGATTGCATCAACGCAAAATCCACACCGGACTGAGCACCCGCAGCGAGCGACATCATCTGGGTATACAGCGCAACAAATTTGGCGGCGGTGATTAAGGTGATGAAGACATATGCGGCTGAAAGCAGGGATAACGGCGCTTCTGGTTGCCGGGCAAGCCAGAAGATACAGGCTAATACGATAGATTCAAGCAGCATGACAGACAGTAAAGTCTGGATAGCACCGAATTTACGTACAATGATGCCACCAAGCAGAACACCAGATAATCCAGCTAATGCACCACCACTGGCGGCAATGATACCAAGTTGAGTTAAATCCACACCGCGATCGATCAAAAACGGCGAAAGCATACCAAGTGAAAGGCGCGTACCGATCATACACAGCAATATCAAAACCAGTGCTTGTCTAACCGGTGCCCGACGGAGTGCATTTTTGAGAGAAGGGGCAACCGGGGCTTTTAAAACCGTTGGTGCTTTTTCTACCTGTGTTTCCCGTAAAAATAGGGCAGGCAGTGACATCAATAGAATCACTATGGCTAACACCCCGGCGCCAATGTGCCAACCATACAGCGAAACAAGGTATAGAAACAGACCGCTGCCGATGATAGAACCCAAATAACCGCCGCCAACTTGCATAACATTGCACCAAGGGCGATGTTTTGGTGATAACCGGTCAATAGCGTGGCCATCGGTGGTGGTATCCACCACGGTCAAACAAATGGTGATCAGAAACAGACCGACGATAATCAGCGGCATATGTTCGGCAGGTTTTGCCAGTGACATTGAACAAAAAAGCAAGGTAATTAACAGATTACCGCAAATCATGATACGACGGGGGTTTGTATCCCCCGAACCAGATTTACGATAGCGCTCTATAATAGGCGCCCAAAGGAATTTGAATGCCCAAGGCAGCATCAACAAGTAGAGCAAGCCGATTTTATCCGGGGTTACGCCGTGGCTACGCAAAAACGCTGGCATACTTTGTAACGTTAACATGCCGATAGTACTTTGGAGGGTGTAAACCCCCGCCAAAGTCAACAATAGTAACGATATATGGCGGGGATGGGAGATATTATGCGTCATAGTGAGACACTCACATCCAGCCCAACATTCAAGCCCTTATTGATCATACTGAGCGTATTTGGCCCCACGGTGAAACTGGAGACACGATACTTTTTATCACCCAGATTTTCGCCATAGAGTTTTACATTAACCCCATGTGCCATTTCTAAACTTAATGAAGCGTCATAGAGGGTGTATCCTCCCTGTTCAAGGGTATTCGCTTCATTAAAGTAGCTTTTTGAATAGTAGCGGGCACCGGCATTTAAATAGAGGTTACCGGGTAACAACGTTTGATCAATCAAGTAGTCAAAACTTGCATTGAGCATGACATCTGGCGCATAAGGCAGGCGTTTATCGTTATAACTTATGCCATTCTCTATATCGGTTGCATCAGTGAAGTTTGATTTGCCTACACTTCCCCCGAGAGAAAATTTCAGCCCTTTCATTGGCTTAATTTGGCTACTCAACTCAATGCCTTTGCTCTCTGCTTTACCCACATTGCGTATAAACTGTGCACCGATCGGACCAACATAAATTTGTTTATCTTTCGAACGAATGTAGTAAACAGCGCTGTCTAATGTCACTACGTTATCAAAGAACGAGGTATGCCAGCCAAATTCATAATTATCTGAGGTTTCGGTATCGTAGGGTTTTCTATCATTGGTGGAGTAAACAATGTTATTGAATCCACCGGGTTTGTATCCTTTCGTAGCAGAGAGATAGAAACGGGTATCTGGCGTCAATTGCCAACCCAATGCGGCTTTAGGCGTAAACTCATTGCTGGAAACTTGGTTATCAAAAGCTTCAATTGCTGCCATGCCAGAACGACCCGCATAGTCTATCTGCGATTTTTCATGGGACAAACGGCCACCCAGGGTCAGATCCCACTGAGAAGCAAAGGGCAATTTCACTTCACCAAACAGTGCCAGCGATTTTCCTTTTATTGTGTTAGCCGCATTACCATAATAACCGGGGTAACCACTGGTATGATGTTTATTCTTTTCATCTGAAAACCAACCGCCGAGAACGCTGGTAATTCCATTTGAGAAATTGGAGTTCAAACGCAGCTCTTGCGTGGTGGCATGGTGTTTCTCTTTCCATTTACCACCAATGAAATCACGGTAAATATCGCGATCCTGATAAGAAGTCACACTGGTTAATACACTGTCGCCAAAATCATATTCAGCCTTGAATGCATAACTGTTAACCCGACGGGTTAAATCAGGGATAGGGCCATCATATTCTTTCCGACGAAATTGTTCGTCGTTTAGATAGACTTCTTCATGGGAATCGAGATCTTCATGAGCAAAGCTAAGTTCAGCACTGAACGAAGAATCTTCTGGTGCAAATGTCAGTTGCCCTCGACCAAGCCAGGTTTTGCTGGAATCAATATTTTTATCGCCACGATTTGGTGCATCAATTTGCCCAGGCTCTTTTACCCAACGCAGGCTGGTACTACCATAAAGGAGATCTTCAATAAGCGGTATTGATCCGCTGAAAGAACCACCTTGTTTCAGCTTGGAGTAATTACCGGAAAGGTTAAGCCAAGGGCCTTCTTGCGGTGAACGAGTGATGATATTAATAACACCCGCTTGTGCATTTCCGCCATATAAAGTCCCTTGCGGACCGCGTAATAGTTCTACACGTTCCACGTTGATTAATTCTTGTGTTAGGAATTGGTGATCTTGAGGAACGCCATCGACATAAATTCGAACAGAAGGCGAATAGAAATCCGGTGAACTAATACCGCGAATGGTGGTTGCTGAATAGGTTCTATTACCTCGTGAGCGGATTTGTAAACCAGGGAAAGCGCGCTCAAGATCTTGTACTTGAGTGATACCGGCCTGTACAAGTTCTTCGCCTGTTTTAACTAGAACGCTGCCATCCACTTTATTTAACGCCTCTTCCCGTTTATTGGCCGTCACAATCAAAGCATCTTCTGTCGCGCCAGACGAATGTTCCGCCCATACTACAGGCGAAATTAAACAACATAAAACAGACGCCTTAGCGTATTTTTTTCTCATATAAATAACTCGTTATGCACTGTTTAAATCATGTTTTACAAAAATTAGGTATGGTAAAACAAAAAACATAACGGGAGACTATCGATAGTATTCCATCAGGGCTAACGGAATAGGGACAAAAGTAGCGCATTACGTACTATTGATAATGATTCTTATTAATGATAAATTGCGTGATATTCACAATCCAATATATATATATACAGTAAAAATATAATGGCTATGATATGTAAGTAAAAACTACTATTTTAAGTACGGAAATAATTTTTAACTGGTGTCTGATGCTAATTTTACAGGGGATCTCATGAAGACAATCTATAGCAAAAAATTAGAAGTTTTCACGGCTGACCATTGCAATTGCGTACATTCACATGCAGATAAAAAGAATACAAATACTCCCTTATTGATTGAGGAATTATCTGACGGAATTCACATAAATCGGCTATGCTTTGAACTCAACAAAGATGTCACAGAATATTGTGAAGGACCGCCAACGGTGTCAATCGCGTTTATTTTAAACGGGAGAGGAAAAATGGCGATTGAAAATGGTGATGACTTAGATATTCATCCGGGAATGATGATATTTTTCTATTCACCGAAAATGACGCGAGGCATGAACTTCTTTAGCTGCGGATCATGGCATATACTCGACATTCGTTTTTCATTGAACGAAATTGCAGCTCAGGAATTGCCACCTTTTACTCAATTAGCAGCAGGTTTTGAAAAGAACGCCAGCTACAGTGATGTATTGATGATGGCATGTCCTATCTACCCACCATTTATGCAAATAGTGAACCAAATAGAAGAGTGCCAATTAAGTGGCAATGTAAGAAAGGTTTATTTAAAGGCAAAAGCGTTAGAAATACTCGCTTGTGTGGCGTCTCAAGTTTATGATTGTCAATATAATATGGTCAGCGGGTTACAACGCCGCGCCGTTTATAATGCAATAAAAATAATTAACAGTGATTATCATTACCCTTGGACAATAAAATCATTATCAAGAGCGGTTGGTTTAAATGAACGGAAATTAAAAGAGGGATTTCGTGCGGTTGTTTTTCGCACTTTCCATCAATATCTGGAAAATGTCCGCATGACGACCGCAGAAGATTTATTGAAAAAAGGCATGAGTGTCATTGATGTTTCTACCGCTGTGGGTTACTCCAGTCCAAGCCATTTTTCTAAACGCTTCCGGCAACATTATTTGATCAACCCTAAAGCATGGCAGGCGAAATATGCCGTTGGTCACACTTTATTAACAGAAAATATCGTGGTCGGAAAATAAATGAAAATCTCTGTTTTGCAATGCTGACTATTCAGTTAATTCTAAAAAATATGGCCATTTTGACATAGCCCCTTCATGAATAGGGGTATCGCATGATTTATACCCGTCATCTTTCAAGTTGCCTCTTTGTTGGCTGCACTCGCTCACCCCGGTCACATAGTTCACTATGCTCCCGGGGATTCACTCCCTTGCCGCCGCGATCCATCTTGAAATCCATTGGGTATATATGTTATGCCAGTATTATGTTATCTACCGATAAGCTATCCATGCTGACGCCAACCAGAGTGACTGAGTTTTGCCCGAAGGTAAACACCAGATCATTGTCCACCATAGAAGCATGATCCAGATAATGACTTTTATCACTACTGCCTTCGGTACCCAAAAACACCAGTTTATCCGTCTTGTTGTAACCATAGATGATGTCTTGTCCAAAATCACCGCTGAACAGGAAAGTATTGTTATTACCCTGACTTTTCAGAACATCATTACCTTCACCACCGACGAAGACATTATTGTTGCCGAAACCGATCAACGTATCATCGCCATCCAGACCGAACAACCAGCTACCGGAGGTTTTAGACGTCAGAGTATCATTCCCATCGTTGCCTGTGACTGAATTGGCGTATTTCGTCAATCCATTGCTAGAATACAAACCATCGGCCCTGACTTGAGAATCCACCTGTTTAGTCAGAAACAGCCAGGTACTTTCCTTACTTCTTATAGCCGAGATATCCGTAGCAATGGTGATGCCGCCTTGTGCATCACGCATATACAATGTACCTGCCTGGTCATAAGCTATTTCTGCATTTTTTAGTGACTTCTGTAAATCAAAGGTATTATGGCCTTTCCCGCCGGCAACAATGTTAAATCCGCCATCATCACGGAAGATATCATTGCCGTCGCGTCCTTCCAGATAATCGTTTCCTTTACCACCTTTAATTAGGTCGTTGCCGTCGGTACCGATAATAAAAGTACTACCAGTGTGTTTCTCAGCATTCCGGTTCAAATCCTGCACCCAAGTATTTTCACGGGTGACGTTGGAAAGATTACTGACAACAATAGTAGAGTCTTTATGAGTCAGATCGTAGAACGTTGACTCCATAATACGTTGCATGCCGCTCTGGTAAAATGGCGTCACATGCGAAACCCAGGTTGACGCATTAGCAATGGAGAAGGGCAACACATTCCACCAGTTTGATGCATAGTGATCGTTAAAATTAACAATATTATTTGTCGCAGAATCCCTTGGTGTATCGTGAACTCCCGCAGATGATGAATCAATACTAGTGCCGTTTAATACGCGGAATACGGGATCATTCTCGTATCCCACGTTCAGCACTTTATTACCTTTCTCATACTGTGATGGCGAAGCGAAAGAGATATAGTTCGACTGGGAGTAGAATCCCCCCCATTTCGTATCGCTAGACTCCGCCATACTATTCACAGCTAACCCACCCAAACTATGGCCGCTGACCACAACGTCACTGCCCGTCAAACCGTGAGCTTTGGCATAATTAGCTACATGGTCCAACAGCCGACCGAAAGCGTTTGGCGTGTAGTCATTCGAATAGTCTTTCTTACCTAAAGCGACCAACATATTATTCATAATGTCGCCAAATGTATCGGTAATAATTGACTCTCGGGGACCACTCGTACCGCGAAACGCAATGCCGATAGAAATCAAATTACCATCAGCATCATATTTTCCCATTACCTCTGCCTGAGCAGTGGAATGACTTGATTTTTCGCCGAAAAAAGTACCGCGGGCATCAGTTTTTCCCTGATAACCTAACTCATCAGCACTGATAGTAAACCATCCTGCGTCATTGAGTTTATCTTGTGCCTGTTTTTCTGCGTCCGGATTCCAAGGCAATTTAGGTGTGATGCCCTGCGATGTTGTGCTACCGAGAATTGCAGTCAACAACGTTAATGGCATCCCTAAACCAAAACCATAGTTGTAATACCCCTCGGCAAATCCGCTGCCCAGATTATGATAAGCATACCCGGCGATAGTTTTTGCGTCGGAAAATAACTCTTTGGAAGTAGTGTCATCAAAGTCTTTGTACTGAAAAACACCCATGATGCATATCCTTATTAAGTTAATATAAAGTTAAAAAAGTGTTCTAAAAATATTAACCAGCTAGGTAAGTATAGATTGATGGAGATAATTTAAAGAGTAATTATCTAAAAATTTATAAATTAGTGAGCCATCATGAAAATTTAATATTTTTACAAATTTCAAATTGAAAAAATTAAGTTTATATGCTAAAGGATCGCGCAGGTGAGAATAAACACACTGACATATTTATTATCATCGTTGATAGTTTCATAAAGTGACTAAATTGATGAAGAGCTATAGTCCACAACATTATAAAGAGAGATTGGTTAATTCCATTTCATACATACAAAATAAGTATGGGTATGTAAATTAAGAGAAAAAACTTTCATCACTGATTCACTTAATTGGTTAGAAAAAGAAAATTAAAACCCGTTATTCTCTATAAATACCTTATTGATTAGAATAGATGTTTAATATAATTCCTTTAATAAGAAACTCACAAATACAATATATTGACTTTTTATTTAACAACGAACTTTATAATTACCATCGCATTAAATTAAAGATTATTTAACATTATATCGCAGATTAAACACAGTACTTATAATGATAAAAATCGCCATAATAAAATTTTATTAAAAATAGTGCGACATTAATTTTTTCTCTCTATAATGCGTTTTTTTATTATCTATATTACGAGTTACGAGAACCAAATATGAAACATTCCCTGTTGCGGCGTTCGTTGTTATTAGCCGGTATCACCATTCCATTGGTCAACTTTGCTTTTCCGGCATGGGCTGGCAGCGGCCAGAGCAAGAGGACGTGAAGGCGGACGTTCTTTTAAACTCACAAAATCTCAGGTTCGCTTGGCACAAGCTTCCATGAAGAGTAGAGATTGTAGCGTATCTGAATTATGTGAAGAGCTTGGGATTAGCAGACAGACTCTTTATAAGTATGTAGGGCCAGATGGGGAACTCAGGGAACAATAGACGACCAAATCGATATTCTCACTCTGAAAGCGACTGGCGATTTGCGATAAGTAATCCACTGAACGCGCGAGTCTGTCTAACTTTGTCACGATTAACGTATCTGATGTGGCACACAATAAAGGGGCAGAAAATGCCCCTTTATTGTGTCAGATATATTTGACGATAAGGAAATATGGCGTATACTTTAATTATCGAAGTATAAGGGGCAAAGGAATGATAACTGTATTAAGTACAGAAACATTTGATAACTGGATTGATGCCCTGAAAGACATCAGGGTAAAAACAAAGATTCAGGCACGAATTCGCAGACTGAAAAACGGTAATTCTGGCGATATAGAGCCAGTAGGGGAAGGGTTTTCAGAAATGCGGATTCATGAAGGTAAAGGCTACAGGGTTTATCTAAAAAATCACGGAAAAGTAATCGTTGTTTTGTTGTGTGGGGGAGATAAAAGTACACAGCAAAAAGATATAGCCAGAGCAAAAGCCATTTACAAAGAGATTGAGGGGGAGCTATGAAACTGAAAGAATATGATATTGCAGAACACTTAAACAGTGAAGAAGAAATGCAAATGTATCTTAATGAAATTATGGAAGATGGTGATCCGGCATTGGTACTGTCTGCGCTGGGTGATATTGCCAGAGCCAGAAACATGAGCCAGCTTTCAAGAGAGGTCGGTATGTCCAGAGAAGGGCTATATCATGCTCTTTCAGGAAAAGGTAATCCAACATTCAGCGCTATGATGAAAATAACAAAAGCGTTAGGGCTGAAACTTCACTTCACAGGGGCTTAATTGATCTGCCCCCCAAAAGTTGGACGCTATACTTCAACTTTTGGGGCTCTTTAGCCAACGGGTAAGTTCCCCGGTCTTAAACCCTTTCACAACGCTGAAACGCATGAACATAGGGTGGCCCTTTTCATTCATTGAAACCGCCGCAACGAAAGGGCATTTCCCTTTTGCCCCTCGCCCCAGTATGGCTGTGGCTCAGCGGTGTGCCCGGTTGCATGTTCCAGCTCCATGCTCAGAGCGTGATGCACTTATTGAAAATAAAATCAAAACAAAATAATATTTATTCTAATCATTGTCATCTATTTTTATCCTGTTTTTACTTCCATTATTTTATTAGGATAGAAAAATTTTCATATTTTAACTTTATTATTTTATAGGTTTTATTTTCAGAGAAATAGACAGGTAATAACTCACGAAAATTAATCCGCTTACTCCCCATTTATATAAAAATAATTAACCATGTAAGTTATAAAAACAGTCCATTATTATTTTTTTGAACTAGACTATGATTGGCGCAAATGGATAGAGTTATCTATACGATAATTTAATACATTGATTACATAAGAAAACAATTTAATTAAAGAGGGGAATATGAGCCAAAAAAATGATTTTAAAGCTTTTTCCATTAGTAATAATGCTAATGTAGTGAGTCAAGAAAAATATGAAGAAAATCAGAGTTTACAGGTGGGGTTTCCGCCAGATAATATTTCTACTCACGTATTAAATAAGGCGTTACGCCAATCATCAACAATAGCTACTGTTATCGCTAACTTTATTGCAACACAATCTGGCGATGATGTTTTGGATGATGGTGATATCGCTAAACTCACCTCAAAATTAAATCAAGCGTTAAAACAAAAAGTCACAGCAGAAATTCCTGATGCCTCATTGACACAAAAAGGCGTTGTCCAACTGACCAATGAAATTGGCAACAATGACACACTGGCAGTGACACAAAAGCTGGTGCAGGAAATCATCAATTCATTGCGTGGAAATATTGATGGTAAAGTCTCCAATAGCCGGAAAATAAATGGTAAGGCGTTGATTGAGGATATTAATCTGAATGCGAGTGATGTAGGGGCATATACTCAAACAGAAGTTTACACCCGAGCAGAAGTGGACAGATTGATTAAGACAACCAGTGAAATTCCTGTTGGTGCTCCTATTCCTTGGCCGTTAGCGCATCCACCTATAGGCTATTTCACTTGTAATGGTTCAACTTTTAATAAATTACAGTACCCAAAGTTAGCAGAAGCTTATCCTAATGGTAGATTGCCCGATTTAAGAGGCGAGTTTATTCGTGGCTGGGATGATGGTAGAGGGGTAGATCCCGGTAGAATACTTCTAACAAACCAGAGTGATGCACTACAAGATTTAAAAGGCTCATTTAAAGGAGATGGTGAAATAGCAGTCACCACTGAAGGTGTTTTTGCTAATGGCGGCGCTGTAAGTGGTAAATATGGAGCCCAGAACGATAACGTTAGTTATAAAACCCTATTTGATGCGTCACGAGTAGCCAGAACGAGCCATGAAACCCGCCCTCGAAATATTGCATTCAACTACATCGTAAAGGCTGAATAATGATGACCTAAAAATAATCTTAGATATTGAAATTGCCATAGCCATAATTTGTTATGAAGAATATCAGCGTTTATCATGACATTTGGCTCTGGCAAAATCATTTTCACGGATAATAAAAGCTCATCAGATAAGATGAGCTTACTTGTGTTATTGATGAGCAAGTTCATCATCAGAACGAGGCGCTTCTCCACCTGTCCGGAATAGGATATCCCGGAATGCTTTCATATCAGCAGCTTTGTAAAGCGCTGTTTTTTAGTCAGCGCTTTTATCTAATAAAAATTCTTAAATTATTTCACATCCCTTCTAAAATTAACCACAGATTAAATCAAACTCTAACTCCACCTATATTTCAATTTTTCTGACTCGTCAGATTCTGATTATTAAAAACGGCGATATAAAAAATAAGACAAGTATGAAAATGCATTTTGACCATAATGCGCTTTATCGATTTTTCACCATAAATACAATTAGTTATAAAATAATATAAATTTCCTGATATTATATTTCATTCTAAGGCTATTGCATTAAGTTAATATCCATGAGAATTTATTCCCCGCCGAAATACGGTGGGTTTTGAATATCATTAAATGTGTCACAACATATTAACTTGCTATCAATAGCGTTAATTGATCTCTTCATCTATTTCTCATCTTATTCGGTTATTTACTGTCTATCTCATAATGCTTACTGAAATAGACCATTAATCAGGTTTGGTGCGGTTTAACGTAAGTTTGCACTTCCTGTCATATATAAAAGGTAAAAGGTGCCATGAATACTCAACGTAAGCTTGATAAAGTCAGACCGCCCCGAGTTCAGATTACTTATGATGTTGAATTAGGTGGCGCGGTCGAGAAAAAAGAATTGCCTTTGGTTATTGGCGTTATTGGGCAATTTGCTGAGCAATCTATTCCCATGCGTGAACGTCGTTTCATGCATGTTGATAAAGATAATTTTAATGCAGTGATGGAAGGTTTATCACCTTCATTGGAATTACAGGTTGAAAGCGCACTGCCGGGTCAGAGCGGATTTATTAATGTCGATTTGCAATTTAAATCAATGGCTGACTTTAACCCTGAGAATTTAGCGAAACAAATAGAACCGCTTCATCATTTGTTAGAGGTACGCAGCAAACTCAGTGATCTGAAAGGCCGTGCATTGAGCAATGAAAAATTGCGAGACCGTCTGACGGAAATTCTGGCTGAACATGTGGATAAATTACCGCCGGTAAATGAAGAAGCGGAAACCGCCGCCACAGAAAATACAGCAGATGACGTCACCCCGGAAAATAGCAATATCCCGGAAAATAACAATGCACAGTGAGGACAGTATGGAACAGAGCGTTGTTGAACAACAAGAATTGAAAACGACAGAAACCAGTGGTGATTTTCTTGATCAGATTATTGATAACACGCAGGCCATTCGTCGGGAAGCCGATCGTGATCGGGTAAAAAGCCAGCTCGACCAATTTCTGGCCGAAGTCACCTCCGGTTCACTGGTTATTTCTGGCGATTTGGTAAACAGCATTGAGGAACGCATCGCAGCGATTGATGCGCTGATGTCCGCTCAACTGAGTCTGGTCTTACATCACCCGGAATTTCAGCGTCTGGAATCTTCTTGGGTAGGGCTTAAAGGATTACTTGACCAAAGCGAAACGGATAATACTCAGATCCGCATGTTGAACGCGACGAAAACCGATTTGATTAAAGACTTTAAATCGGCATCGGATTTCGATCAGTCAATGCTGTTTAAAAATGTGTATGAATATGAATACGGTACCTTCGGTGGTGAACCTTATTCAGCGTTTGTCGGTGATTTTGACTTTGATAACAGCCCGGAAGATCTTTACTTACTGGAACAGATTTCTCATGTGGCAGCAGCAGCCCATGCGCCGTTTATCAGTTCAGTCAATGCGGGCATGTTAGGGTTGAATGATTTTGGTGAACTACCACGTCCACGTGATTTATCCAAACTGCTTGAAACATCTGACTATCTGCGCTGGAAACGCTTCCGGGAATCTGATGATTCTCGCTATGTCGGCCTGACGTTGCCGCGAGTGATTGGCCGTTTGCCTTACGGGGCAAAAACCATCCCGGTCGAACAATTCTGCTTCGAAGAGCAGGTAAAGGAAGGAAACAGCAACAGTTATCTGTGGATTAACGCCGCTTATGCACTGGCAGGACGTATGGTAGCTGCATTTGAACAGTATGGTTGGTGTGCGGCGATCCGCGGTGTGGAAGGTGGAGGATTGGTTGAGGCATTGCCAGCGTATCATTATACCTCTGTATCCGGGGAAAATGTGCTGCAATGCCCGACTGAGGTGGCTATTTCTGATCGCCGTGAAAAAGAGTTAGCAGAATTAGGGTTCATTCCTCTGGTTTATTATAAAGGAACTGACTATGCCGCATTTTTCTCGGTGCAGTCACCGAATAAGCCGAGAAAATATAATTCTGACCTAGCGAACGCTAACGCGAAATTATCGACCCAATTGCAATATATTATGACAACTTCTCGTTTTGCCCATTATCTGAAAATGATTGTACGTGACAAAGTGGGTAGTTTTATGTCTCGCGGAGAATGTCAATCTTATCTGCAAAACTGGATCAACCAATATATTGTTGGCTCTGATACCGTCGGCGCAGAAATTAAAGCGAGTCACCCATTACGGGAAGCAAGAGTTGATGTCGTTGAAGTCCCCGGCTCACCGGGAACATATCGGGCTGTGGCTTATTTAAGGCCGCATTTCCAATTAGAAGGATTAAGTATGTCTTTACGGTTGGTGGCTGATTTACCACCGTCATCGGCTGCCTGATTTTTCTATTTATTAATATTTATCCTATTTATTACAACTAACTGGAGTAGTTAATTATGAGTTCTTCAATTTTTTTACAAATTGATAGTATTAAAGGTGAGAGTACCGACAGCAAACATAAAGAGTGGATTGAACTGGAACATGTCAATTTTGGCGCATTCAACCATGCACGTATTGCAGACAGCGGTAAACGTAAAATTACCGTTGGCGCAGCGGATTTCCGCACCATTGATTGTGTGAAGGTGATGGATTCCAGCTCGATTAAATTACTGTCTGCCGTGGTGCAAGGTACCGCGATTAAGAAAGTGAAATTGGAAATCTGTACGATTTTCAAAGGCGAAATGCACCCTTACGCGGAAGTGGAAATGGATGAGTGTGTCATCTCCGATGTTCATGAAACGTGTTCACGTGGTGGTGAATTCCCACAAGAACAGATTTCTATCACCTATTCCAAAATTAAATGGACATTTACGCCACTCAAAGAAGATGGCACGAAAGGAGATAAGGTTGGGCCGGAAGGTTGGGATCTTATCGAGAATAAAAAACAGTAACAATTACCCTTTACTGCCGGTTGAAGGCCGGCAGTTTTTACCGGAAATATATGATGATTCAGCCTTCATTTCTCCATCGTCTGAAAGATGATTATCCACAAGATGAAAATCGGGGCGTCACACTGGTTTGGTCACGTCAGGAAGTTATACAAAGCCTAATCGCCGATTTGAGTATGTTATTTTCATCAAGACCGATTTCTGAAGTTTTCCCTTTATTTGGTGAGTTATCGAAATCCGTTTTAAATTATGGCGTTTCTGATGTCATTAATGTGGATATTTCGGATGATGAGCGTATTGATGCACTGAGCAATAATATTTATCAAGCTATTTCCCGATTCGAGCCTCGTTTGCAAGATGTCGTTATTACATTACAGAAAAATACGCCGGAGAATATTACCTTCTGGGTGAAGGGAATTTTCTTCAACGAACAAGTGGTGTTTTCTATCTCATGGAACAGTACCGCATATACCTATTCAATTTCATGGGATAAATAACAAGATGATGTTATTACCACAAAAAATACTGACTTATTATAACCGGGAATTGGGTTATTTAAGGCAATATGGCGCTGCTTTCTCTCAGCGTTTTCCTAAAATTGCTAAACGTCTTGGGTTCGCAGAAGGTGTTTCAGAAGATCCGCATGTAGAACGCCTGGTGGAATCTTTTGCATTCCTGACGGCAAAAATCCATCAGCGGATTGATGAAGATATGCCGGAACTCAGTAATGCCATGTTAGAGGTATTAGCGCCCCAGTTTCTACGTCAAGTACCGTCGGTATCGTTGGTGCAGTTTCAACAGGACCCATTAGCATCCGGTGTGACCGGAATGATGACGGTGGCGCGGCATACGCCATTGTTTTCTCAGCCGGTGGGCGATGTGACCTGTCATTTCCGCACGGTATATCCGCTGGAGATGTTGCCATTGGATTTAACGCACGCGGAACTGACGCCAGACCCTTATGATCGGGATTTTATCTTAACGCTGAATTTCACTTTGTGGCCGGGTGCCAGCTTTCAGGCGCAACATATCCGGTTGTATTTACATGGCGCACCAGTGCTGACCCATAGTTTGTATGAATTGTTGTCAGCGCAAGTTAAGCAACTGGAATGTCGGTTAGGCGAGCGTACATTCAACCTGAATAGCCGGGGTGTTCAGGTAGTGGGTTTTGATCCGCAAGATAGCTTATGTGCCGATGATTCATTAATAAACCCGATTCATCACTTATTTCGTGATTATTTCAGTTTCCCAGAAAAGTTTTTATTTCTGGATATTCCGTTACCGGATGCCGGTTTGATCACCCGTTCATCAGGCAAGCTGCAATACCGTTTCCAACTTAAGGATTGTGTTGCATTGCGCCGCATTGAACGTATGAGTGATAAAGTCAGCAACGAAACCTTCCGGCTAAATTGCGTGCCGATAATTAATCTGTTTTCTCATCAGGCGGAACCCATTATTCCACTGGAAACAGAGCATGAATATCTGGTTCAACCGGATGCTCGTCGCCCACAAAGTATGGAAGTCTATACCATCGATCAGGTCGAGATTGTCAGCCGTCAACAGGAACAATTAAGTTCCAAACCGGTGCCGTCGTTATTTGGTATTGAACATACACAGTCTGACGAACAGCTCCCATTATTTTGGCAGGCAACGTCACGTCCCTCACTCAGACATAACGATCTGGGAATGAATATGTTCATCGGTTTTTCTGATAGCAGTGGTGAACATCTGAAACCCGAAACCGATGTGGTGAGCCTGAGTTTGACCTGTACTAACCGCGATATCCCGCGACAGTTGAGTAACGGTCATCCTGATGGCGATTTCGAATCAGAAAGCGCACTGCCGGGGGTAAAAATTCTGGGATTGATCCGTCCCCGATTGCCGGTGCGTCCACAACCCAATAGTGCATTGAACTGGCGATTGGTATCGCAACTCAATTTAAACCAAATGTTACTGAGTGGTCCGCAGGGTGTTCAGCACTTAAAAGAGGCGCTAGAACTCTACAACTTGCTTGGCGATCCCGCCATATCGCGGTTGATTGCACAACTACAGCAGATTGCTATTGTGCCGGTGAGCGCACGCCTGAATCCCGCCGATCCCCATTCTCTGGCGCGTGGGCTGGAGGTGACATTGACATTTCAGGCGCAAGCAGGCGAGTTTATTGATTTTTATCTGTTTTGCAGCCTGCTAGAACGTTTTATTGCCATGTATGCGCCGATTAACAGCTTCACGCAGACCGTAACACAGTTAGAGACGCTTAATAACAGCACTCACCGTTGGCCGCGTCGCAGTGGGAGAGTGACATGGCTTTAGAAAATAAGATGCGTTTAGCTGGCGGCCGTTTTTATCAAAATGTACGTCGTTTGCTTAAACATTGTCGCCAACGTGAAGACGCGATAATCATCCCTGATGATGTGGTGCAATTCAGCTCTGCACTGACATTAGATGCGCCGACAAGGGAAATCGAGTCGCTATTACCACCGCAAGAGGGGGATGAGCAGTATCGCATGGCGGTACATCACTTTGGTCTGTTAGGAACCCTTGGCGCATTACCGTTGCGTTATACCGAGTGGCTGATTGACAGACGTTACCGCTATGGCGACGAATCGGCTCAGGCATTTATTGATATTTTTACTCACCGTCTACTTAGCCTGCGTTTTCAGGCATGGCAGAAATATCGGTTATATATCAATGCCGAATTGCAAAACCATGCAGAGTTACAAACCCATCGGGCTTTACCGGCAGTCATTCCGGCAGTTGTCGGCCAATTGATGGATAACAAAATAGAGCGCTCTCATCCCGCTTGTGTCGGATTGCTGGCAACACCGGTCCGTTCAATGGTGAATTTGCAACACCTGTTGCAGCGGGAATTTGGTATGGCGGTCAACATCCAGCCCTTTAAAGGGCGCTGGCAATATGTTGAACAGGCGCACTGTTGCTATTTAGGTCGCAGTTTGCTAAGCGATAACCCGATGTTGGGTCGCGCTTATTGGGATATTCAATCAGGATTTCATATTCAGTTAGGGCCGTTTGCCGCTCGGCAACGAGCCGCCTTTATGCCGGGAAATGAACAATATCGCAAACTGACACAATGGGTATGGCAATTTGCCGGGCCGTTGCTCTCCTTTTCACTGGAATTGTTGGTACAGCATAGTGGGCAAGACAATATATTAAATGGCAGCCGTCAATTGGGGTGGGATGGTTGTTTGGGTGATACCGGCAAGAACAATATTCAGCATATCTATCTGGCTGAATGTACAGGTCCCTACGCGGATTAAACAAAAATACAGGTAATAAAAAAATGCTGTTAGGGCAAAAGAATCGTTTTTTACAGGTTATCGGTAGCCTGTCTGACATTGTGGCACTGAGCAAAATAGAGGGTGAAGAGCACCTGTCACGGCCTTATTCATTTTCTGCTCAGCTCTATTCCAACGCGGATTGGGATAAGCTGGAGTCTCATATCGGTAAGCCTTTGGCATTTCGTCTCGGTGAAGCACCGAATCACCGCATTGTGCATGGCATATTGACTGAATTGCAGCAACAAGGTTTCAGCGACGGCCAGTTTTGTTATCAGGCACGTATTGAACCCTGGCTGAAAATGCTGACATTAACCCATAATCTGCGCGTCTATCAGCGCATCAGCGTGCCGGATATGGTATGTGATATCTTCCGTAAACGTGGGTTTAACGACGTTGAACTGGCGCTAAAAAGCCGTTATCCGAAGCTTGAATATTGTATGCAATACAAGGAATCAGATTTTGACTTTGTGACACGCCAACTGGAACAAGCAGGAATTTTCTATTTCTTTCGCCATGAAGAGGGGCGTCATGTGCTGGTATTGGCAGATCATCCTTCTACGTTTATTAACGCGCCTTTAGCGGTATTGCCATATCAATCGAACGTGGGTGATCAGCAGGGCTATGGGCTACGCGCTTGGCATATTCATCGCACACTGATTCCAGGTACGGCGGAAATGAATGGTTATAACGTTAAAAGTGCCGCGGCAATCAGTGCCAGTGCTAAAGCGAACAGCGGCTATTCTACCAATCCCAAGCTTTCTATCTATGATGATCGACGTCAGGAGGAGCGTAATCAACTGGAAGTACAGGCAACGCTGTGCATGGAACAATGGGAATCACAGTCTTATTACGCACGTGCCGTTAACAGTTATCCCGGTTTGCAAGTAGGGCATCAGTTTACCCTGAAAGGGCACGCCAGTGCCGATGGCCGTTATGCCGTGGGCCACCAGCGATTAAAAGCGGAAAACAACCTGGAGGAAGGCGAATTACTGTTTTCGTCTCAAGTGACCTTATTCCCGGCGAATAAAGCATTTCGCCCGCGTCCTTCTGTTACGCGGCCCTACATTTCCGGCGTATTGTCCGCGCTAGTAGTAGGGCCGACGTCAGAGGAGATCCATACTGATGCACAGGGACGCATCAAAATCCAGTTTCACTGGGATAAAGAACATAAAAAAAATGATGACAGCTCTTGCTGGATACGTGTCAGTCAGTTTTGGAATGGCGCAAAGTTTGGTGCGCAATTTGTGCCACGTGTGGGCAGTGAAGTGTTGGTGAGTTTTATTGATGGCGACCCGGATAGCCCGCTGGTGACCGGAACGGTTTATAACGGGGTGAAGATGCCCCCATTCGCGCTACCGGGGCAGAAAACCCAAAGCGGGATTACGACGCGCAGTAGTGCAAAAGGCACAGTGGAACAAGGACATCAGTTCTGTTTTGAAGATAAGAAAGGTGAAGAATTCATTTTGCTTCACTCACAAAAAGATATGCGCCTGAAAGTGAAAAATGATTTTTCGGCGCAGATCGATCGCAACGTGTTATGGGAAATCCAAGAAAAGCGCGATACCCAAATTAAAAAGGGCAATGACACGTTAATTTTGAGCGAGGGCAACGCCTTAACTGAGGTGAAAAAAGGTGACAAAAAACAAACGCTGGATCGTGGCAATTTTACCACCACCGTCAGTGCAGGCAGTTATGAGCTGGAGGTATCCAGAGGTAACGCCAAAATCAATGTAGGTCAACAATGCACAATTACGGCAAATCAGGGCATTGAACTGAAAGTCGGTGCCAGCACATTATCGATTACCCCGGCCGGGATCACCATCAAAGCGCCATCTGTTACCGTAGAAGGATCAGGAAAACTGGCGTTGAAGAGCGGTGGCATGGCGGAACTAGCCGCAACCACGGTAAAAGTAGAAGGCAGTGCAATGGCACAATTAAAAGGCGGCATTGTTCAGGTGGATGCGACCGGCATTGCTATGGTGAAAGGCACTCTGACCAAGATTGGTTAATAGCAGGATCAACGAATAATAAGAGTTTGCAATCATGGTTAAATTACGACACTACCCACTTTCGCCACAGGCGGAATTGGCACTACAACAACACGCAGCACATGAACAGAATCTATCGGCGCTTAATAAGGAAATGTTGTGGCAAGACGCAGTGTGCTACACCATTTTTATGTTGCCTTACACTCAGGCTCTGGAACTGGTACTGACATTTATCTCCTGCGTTTACGAACGCGATCTGATGCAAGGACAACGGTCGTTATTGCAACAAGTGCGACGCTGGCGGGTTGATGGCGGTGATCCGTTGCGTCATGAACTGTTCGAACAGGCGCAAACAGTCGGGTTCGATAACCCGATTTCATGTCTGGCGCTTTCCGTTTTTTGGAGTGAAGGCAGCATGACCACCCCGGATTTGGAAGCGGTCTATCCACAACCGTGGCAATCACTGGCGGCATTAGCCGATACGTTGTGCCTGATATTGCATATTTATGGCGAACAACCGGAACGACAAATGCAGTACGTTGAGCAATTTTTTCAACTGGCACATGGTCAACTGAGGCAATTGTCACCGTCACAAGATCAGGGACGCAAAAACTATCTGTACTATGAAGCCACATTATCAGGAGAGCAATGATGCCAATGCCAGCCGCCCGTGTGGGTGATATGCATATTTGTCCAATGGTCTCGCCTGCGGTACCGCCGGTGCCACATGTAGGCGGACCGATTATGCCGCCAGGTGTACCGACAGTGCTGATTGGTGGATTACCGGCGGCGACAATGGGTTCAATGCTGGTGTGCGTCGGGCCGCCGGATACCGTTGTCATGGGCAGCCCAACGGTATTGATTGGCGGACGGCCTGCGGCCAGACTCGGCGATTTATGTGCACATGGCGGCACAATTACTACTGGTTACCCATTAGTGATTATTGCTTGAAATGGAGGCCACTGTGAACTTAGCCCAAATGAACTTAGCCAAAATAGATATCGCGCGTTTTTTACAGCCCATTACTGCTGACAAACCCGCAGGGTGCGATATCGAATACGAACCTATTTTCGAGCAGATAAACGCAGCGCGCGAAACCGACGACGATTTTCTCCAGGACGACGCATGGGGTTATGAAACCCGTCAGGCTGATTGGCTGCGAGTTTCAACGTTGTGCCAAGAAGTGCTGGAAAAACAGAGTAAAGACTTGCAGATAGCTTGCTGGTTAACCCAAGCGCAAGGGGAACTGTATGGCCTGGCAGGGATTAACGGTGGTATCACATTACTTGCCCGTTTACTGGAAACTTTTTGGCCGGTGCTTTATCCACCACTGGATGATACAGAGATAAACAGTGCGGATGCCCGTCTTGGTCGGTTGAACTGGTTGGATAAGCAATTGGTGAAACAATTGGACAATCTGACATTGACCGATGATGGCAAATTAAGCCTGAGCGTCTGGCAACGGGTGCAATATTTTGAACAACGCGTTGCCGTTAATAATGAATTACGCAGTGCCTTGATCAGTGATGGCTATTTCGGTATCGCTGAGTGCGACAGCAGTATTCGCACTACGCCAACCGAACAATTTAACCAACTGCTGATGCAAGCTGAGCAGGTCAGTAAGGCGTTGGCAGAACTGCAACACATCATGGCGAGTCTGTTGCCGGATACTGGTAATAGCATGAGTGCCAGTACGCAGCGCTTGCAAGATCTGCTGGCCTTAATTGAACGGTTTCGTGAAACGGTGACACCGGAATTCATTCAGGAATATCGCAATGAAGAAATAACGGCAGGAGAAAATGCACCAAATGATATAAATACGGCTTTTTTAACAGAGGGTCGGACGCACCATGAAATGCGCGCTAGCGCTATTAAACAATTGATCAATATAGCCAATTACTTTCGTCAAAATGAACCTACCAGTCCAGTGCCCTATTTAATTGAACGTGCAGCGCGTTGGGCAAATATGGGCATGGCCGAATGGCTGGAAGAAATGATGTCAGAAAATACCTCCGCGCTACAGGAAATTATGCGCGTGATAAAAGGACCAGAAATAAATAGAGAATAAGATGAATAACATGAATCTTTATAGCGTCATTAAACGCCGTTTTTTAATATTGACGGTAATTCTTGTAATAAGTGGTTGCAGTCACTCTATTTCCAACGATGAAAAACGCTTGCAGGCAATTGAACAAGCCAAACCAGTTTATGCCAGCAATGCCATTCGTTTAAGAATAACTGCGGTTCCGCAACTGAATGTTTTTAATAATATGTCAAATAGTTGCACAATATTAATTGCTCAAGCGGAGAAACGTGAACAATTAGATAAATTACTGGCTAATCCGGTGTTATTACGCAATTTATTTGCCGGCACCGGTGCAACAGAGCAAATATTACAGTTGGATAATTACGTGATGATGCCGGGGCAATCGGTATCTTTACACATCGATAGAGCGGAACAGGCGCGTTATATCGCATTAATTGCCGGTTACTACCCGGCGCCAGATAGTACTCATACGCGAGTATTATCACTGCCGCTGCGCCTTGAGCAACACGGTTGGTGGAATAGCGCCTGGAGCGCTGAATTTGTTCCCATGCGCATTAATCTGACGCTAGGACGTTACGCCATTACCCGCAGTGATTTCTCCGCAGGTAACACTGGCGATGAGGTGGTTTTTCCTGGACAAATAGTTTTTCCCGGACAAACGGCAGAATCCGGCAGTGACGAAAGTGTGTTAAGGAAGTAACCCATGTTTGAACATAAACCGATATATTGGTATTCAGGATTATATTTACAACCACAGCACTTTCAAACCCATGAATTGCAAAATGAATACTGGCAAGGACGTTATCAGTTACTGACACAGCCTTATGCTTTTGGTGTGGTGAAACTCGCATTCAATCTGGCCGCGTTAAGTGATGAAATACTGAGTGTTCATCACGCCGCGTTTATTTTTCCCGATGGTTGTTACGTGGATTGTGATGTCAATGGCGTACTCAGTGCCCGATCATTGCGGGATTGCTGGCCGGTACGTGATAAACCGCAGCGCATCTATGTTGGCCTGCGTATGTTCAGCCACAATCAGAGTAACGTCACCGGTATCACGGATGCCAACGGTGTCGGTAATATCACCAGCCGTTGGGTAACATGGCCGCAAGAACAGCGTATGCGGGATGCTTTTGGCGAGGGACCGGAAGCAGAAGTGCAACAACTGACCTATAATTTGCGTTTTTTCTTACACGATGAGATTGATCAGGCAACGGATTATGCATTATTACCGGTGGGTCAACTGCATTGCACCAGTGACGGTATTGCACTGGATAACCGCTATCTACCGCCATGTTTGACGCTCTATGCTGTGCCACAACTGGGCCAGCGCATTGATCAACTGTGTCAGGAGTTAACCGGGCGCGTCCATCAATTGGAAGAGTTGAAACGCCCGCAAACACTGGAAGGGGAAATTTATACCCAAGAAAAAAGCACATTATTGCTGACACTACGGACTCTGGCGCGTTATGTCGTACAGTTGCACCATTTTCAGGAAGCGCGAGATGTTCATCCCTTACAGATTTTTGGGCTATTGCGTCAACTCATCAGCGAGCTTTCCTGTTTTACCGATCGTTGCTCCTTTTTAGGCGAGTGGAATGGGCAAGAAGAGGTACTGGAGAAATATCAGCATCGGGATCTGGCGCTAACTCTTGATAGTTGTGAACGGACAATTGCCGATTTGCTTAATGCACTGGTGCTGGAACCCAACACCGTGATCCCTCTGCAACAGGAAAGCCGTGGTTATTATCATGCAACCTTCAATACAACAGGGAACAATGAACAGCAACGGCTCTATTTGGTGCTGCGTTCTGACAGCTTTACCCATCGCGAGCGTGAAATTCCTGATGATCGCTTAATTAAACTGGCGGCGGCAGAACAGATCGACAATATTATTAACCGCGCTTTGCCCGGTGTACGTCTGTACTACCAGGAAATTGCGCCACATGGTTTACCTAACCGAGCAAATACCTGCTATTTCCGGGTAGAAAACCGCGGTGCATTGTGGCGGCAAGTAGAAGAGAGCAAACGTGTGGCAGTGCACTGGGCAGATGCGCCAGACGATTTACAAACAGAAATCGTTATAGTGAGAGCATCATGATGCAGTTATTGGATTGTTATATTCCAGTATTCACTTGCGTATTGCGCATGATCCAGCAGCAGGTGAATCAAGCGGAAATAGTGCGGCAAACCGTGTTAGCTGAGTTGACACAAGCGCAGAATAGGGCGCGTTTGCAGGGTTATGGGGCACAAGATATCGAAGAGGCAAATTTCGCCGTGGTCGTTTGGGCAGACGAAGCCATTTTGTGTGCAGGCCAAAAAGAACTGAGTATTTGGCGCCAATCATCGTTGCAGGCTGAGCTTTATGATGCCGAACTGGGTGGAAATACGTTTTTTGATCGCCTTGCCGCGTTAGTACCGGATAATTATCCGGTTCGATTGGTCTATGTTTTTTGTCTGCTTGCTGGATTTTATGGCCGTTATGGCAAACATGATAATTTAGAATTACACAATATTATCCAGCAAGAATTAAATAATCTTCCTGATACTTTACGTGGTTATCTCTCTTTAGAAAATAACCAATTAATGAACGGCTGCGATAATAATCCAAAAAATAAGCACTCCAATCATAAATGGCGTAGAAAATTAATATTATTCATGTCATCTATTACATTAATTTATATTTTTATTACCGTCTATTTATTAAATATTGGTCGGTAAACTCGGAAATTAAACATGAAAAAATTATTTTATGCCATTGGCTGGCTTAGCGTGATGGTTATCCTTTTATTACTCAGTTTAACTATTGCGGTGGCATTTGCATGGCCGACAATAGGTGGCCTGTTACTATTTATTTGCCTATTGCTGTTGTTATTATTGCTGCGTGGGGCAATGGTATTCATGCCGGAAATAATGAATAAACTACGCTGGATAAATAAATTCTGGCGGAAAGGAAATAACCGGCTGGAATATTTACTCTATCAACACTGGTGGCAAGGAGGATATTTACAAAGCTGGCGTCGATTCCGTTCATTGTTACACCGTAACGGCCACGTTCCACCGTGGTTTCTGGTGGTAGGCGAACGCGGCAATGGTAAACAGAAGCTGTTAACGCACTGCAATGTGGCGCCCATGACGGGGAAAAATCTACCGTCGCTGACAGAAAACACCTTTACTTGCCGCTGGTGGTTTTTCCGCCGAGCAATGTACATGGTCGTTTCCGGTCGTTATACCGAAGGTCAATCCTTGTACCGGCAAGCCTGGTTGCGTCTAATAAGCTGGATCGCCCAGGTCCGAAAACCTGCTGGTGTACTCGTTTGCTTATCGGTGGAACAGTTGCTAAACAGCGACAATCGAGCGCTCTATATCGCCGCACGTCAGGTACGTGCTCAGTTGGAACCATTGCAGATACGTCTGGAACGCCGCTTACCCATCTGGTTGATCCTTACCCACAGCGAAACATTACCGGGGTTTGACCATTGGTGCACCCAACTGTCAATAGAACAACATACTGAATTGCTAGGCGATTTTATCGAGCACCACACGGTGGGTAATGTCACCGACGTGCTGGACAAGAGCATGAACACCATTGTCAACACGTTGAAAATGATGCGCCTTAAGTTACTCAATCAACAACGGCAGCAACCCAATGCGGAAATCTTAGCGTTACCAGAAACGGTAGCTCAACTGCAACCTGCACTGGGTTGTTACTTGAATGCACTGTTCGACCAAGACCATTATCTGGAGCATGGTCTGTTGCGTGGCCTGTTTTTTACCGCCGAGCATCAAACTGCTGGCATTTTCAGCCACCGTTTGTTGGGAGAATATCTGCCTGACCAAGTTCAACATAGCCAAGATCAACGTAGTAATAGCGTATTGCTGACCGGCTGGCGGACATTGACCAAACGCGTATTCGTTAGCCTACTGGGTTTGATGCTGGTGTACAGTGCCGGCAGTGCATTGATGACGACCTGGCGTGGCGTTATGCAGCTTGAGAATATCCATAAGGTAAACCTCCTTGAGCGGAGTTACTTGCGCTATCGACAAGTTGAGTATTGGTCACAGGAAACCTTGCCATCTCTGCTTTTCTATCCGGTCATCCATACAATGGAACAAAGGATGGCGCAGCAATACCAGCAACAAGCTCCTGTTAATGCATTCGACCCGGCATCGTTAGCAACACATTTGCTAACACGTTTCCGTAACGCGGAAGCACCACAAAAACAGCTGTTGGCTTTACACTGGGCACGTTTTATTAACATTGAACAGGCAATGGCGCATGGCGCTACGCTAGAAACTTTACAGCGTATGCCTGCTTATTCAGCTTCACTATTAAGTGGTGAAAACGATCCTTTATCAGCGGAACAACGCGTCGCACTTCGTCTGGCGCAATATCGCCAAGGCAATGCACAGCAAGAATTTGAACAATGGCGAAATGTATTGCAGACATTACTGGAAGATAGCAATAACTGGCAGTGGCTATTAGCTGACGAACAACCGGCTGGAACGCATTCCCTGACACTGGCTGATTTCTGGCCGCTAACCAGAGAAGATGCCGCCACCATTAACGCTCGTATCCGTGGTGTCTATACTCAAGCCGGTGAACAAGATATTCAGGCAACCTTGGGCGAATTGGCACAAGCCCTTAACAGACCGGAATTTTTTACTCCTTTACAGCGTTCATTTTATCAACAGTATCAAAGTCAGCGCCAATCAGAGTGGTTAGCATTCGCCCAGATCATGCCGCAAGGAGAAACGTTAGTACGAGGCAAGAAAAACTGGCAGGCGTTGATATTAGCAACGAGTCAATATGACAGCCCCTATATCACCTTTATGACACAGTTAGAACGTGATTTAGCCACGATAGAGCCGGCGGAGCAGCAGCCTTGGTTACAGACACAACATCGTTTATGGCAACTGCATGGTTATGCACAAAAAAGTAGCGTGATGCAACGGGTCTCGCTAGGGAACCTCTCTTTACGCCAGCGCATCATGTCATGGTTTGGTATTTCACCGCAGATCTCTGTACGGCTAGATGACAACGTACTGACACGCTATCGCGTCTACCGACAAGCGGTGCAGTTAAATAGCCAACGCGAATTGCTCAGTGATATAGAAACCGAAGTGTTGGTTAAGAATGCGTTAAACAACGAGAAAGGGGAACTGGACGATAGCGGTCTGCGCGCATTGTTCAACCGTTTCACCCTGTGGCGCCACGAGGCCGAAAGCAAACAGAATACCGAGGTAACCGGGTTGAATGAATCCCTATGGCGACTCTATCAGGGTGATGCGCATCTGGTACTACGTTACGCCTTCTTAAGTGCCGCCAGCCGCTTGCAAACCCAGTGGGAAAGCAAAGTGATTTGGCCGATGGAAAAATTGAGCAGACAGGAACTGTTTGATGGTCGGGAATTAAACGCACGTCTGTATGAATACAGTAACGCATTTGTACGGGATACCGCAGAATATGCGTTGGATATTCGTCCTGAAGGGATTAAACGCCAGGAAATGGAAGATGTGCTCTTTCCGTTTAGCGATGATTTTATTTTCTATATTAATAACCTCATCCAGCCAAATGACTTACTTTCAGCGACATCGGATATTCGCCGTCGCCTGCAAGAGAAACTCGCCTTACTGGAAAGCGGGCAACAACTGGCGACAGCACAACAGGAACCGGAACAAGAACAGAAACCATCGGCGGAAGTGACGATTGTCAGCCAACCGGCGACCGCTAACCAAGGGGCAAAGGTATTGCCAATTGGAAGTTCAGTGACGTTGAGTTGTGATGATGGCGTACAGCAGCTTAAAAGTATGAATTTCAATGACAGCATGACGCTGCATTGGAGCCCAGGAACATGCGGTAAAGTCCAAATTGATGTCTATTTTCCTCGCTTTACATTAAGCAAAAGTTACGTTGGTCCCGATGGTTTGCTGCAATTTATGCACGCTTTTTCCCGCGGTGAACTGACTCTGGCAGCACAAACGTTCCCACAGCGGCGCGATGAATTAAGTGCTCTGGGCATCAATAACATCACTGTGCGTTATCAAGTCAGCGGAAGCAAAGCTGTTTCAACACTGTATCAGCAATGGCAGCAACATCAGCAGCAGCAAACGGCGTTGTTGGAACAACGCAACCGACTGGATAGCCAATTATTAAATTTAAGTGAACCAACAGTGGCAAAAGGGACCCTTTCTACTTTGCCATCACAGATCACCACCCATTGGAACGAATTAAGGAAACCTAAAAGTGAGTAATTATCTTAAACAGATCGTAAGTAAATTAACGATAGAAGCGCGTCAGTGCCTTGATGAGGCCGCTAATCTGGCAGTACGGCGCACCCATCATGAAGTGGAAATTGAACACCTGCTATTGGCTTTGTTTGAAAAACAGCTTCCGACGATGGAACAGGTGTGTCGCCACGGCGGGATTGATGCCATGACGTTGCTGAATGCCTGCCAGAGATCACTGACACTATTACGCAGTGGTAATCACCGTCCGCCGGTACTGGCGACCAGCCTAACTGAATGGATGGAACAGACTTGGATGTACGCCAGTACCCATTGGGGCGCATCACAGATTACCGCTCAGGCGCTGATTGTGGCACTGATCATGAATCCGTCACTGCACCATTCGCTGACCTCAGAACTACAACAAGCGTTACAGGGTAACACTGATGGGATAGAACAGTGGTTGCGTACACAAGCACATCCGAAACCGCAACAAACTATATCACCTCCTGTCGGAGATAATACCCAATCTGCGCTGGCACAATACACGCATCACCTGACACAGGCAGCACGTGATAACAAACTCGATCCGGTTTTAGGGCGTGAACGGGAAATTCGTCAGTTGATTGACGTGCTGTTACGCCGTCGCCAAAACAACCCGTTGTTAACCGGTGAAGCGGGTGTCGGCAAAACCGCACTGATCGAGGGGCTTGCTCAGCGGATTGTTGATGGCCGTGTACCGAAAGTTTTGGCACAGGCTGAACTATTTACGCTGGATATGGGGCTGTTACAAGCGGGCGCCAGCGTGAAAGGTGAATTTGAAAGCCGTCTGCAAAAATTATTGGATGAGGTGAAAGGGTATCCTACACCAGTAATTCTGTTTATCGATGAAGCGCATACGCTGATTGGCGCAGGCGGCCAAGCTGGGCAAAATGATGCAGCCAATCTGTTGAAGCCCGCGCTGGCACGGGGTGAGTTACGGGCGATTGCGGCAACCACCTGGTCTGAATATAAGAAGTACTTTGAAAAAGATGCAGCGTTAGCACGTCGTTTCCAGTTGATCAAAGTCGAAGAACCTTCGCTAGAACTGGCAATCGCCATGTTACGCGCCATGACACCCGCGATGGAAAAACATCATGGTGTCAAAGTATTCGCAGAAGCGGTAACGGAAGCGGTTACGTTAGCCAGCCGTTATATCACCGGACGTCAGTTGCCGGATAAATCGGTTAGCCTGTTGGACAGCGCCTGTGCCCGCGTTGCCGTTTCACAGACTGACGAACCAGCGCCGATTGAAGATCTGCGTGCCATGCTGACAAACATCGCTAGCGAACAGGAAGCATTGTTACGTGAAGGCGGCCATGAAACTCAGCTACAGAAATTGGCGCAACGTCAGACTGAATTGCAAGCATCACTGGAAGCAATTTTGCCGGAATATCATGCTCAACGTCAGTTGGTCAATGACATCCTCGCCTGTGAAGAACACGATGAACGGCTACCTGTGTTACGTGCAGAACTGCATCAGCGCCATCATCAGCACGCTTATGTCTTTGATTGTGTTGATGCTACCTGTGTGGCGGATATTATTGCCGGTTGGACAGGAATACCCCTTGGCCGGATGGTAGAAAATGAGCGTGATGTGTTGCGTCAGCTAGAAACCCGCCTCGGCCAACGGGTCATGGGGCAAGATCATGCGCTCAGCCAGATAGCGCGTCAAATTCGGATTGCTAAGGCACAACTGGCCGATCCGGTCAAACCCACCGGAGTCTTTATGCTTACAGGGCCTTCGGGTGTAGGGAAAACCGAGACCGCCTTAGCGCTAGCTCATGAGTTGTATGGCGGTGAACATCATCTGATCACGATTAACATGTCGGAATATCAGGAAGCTCATTCGGTTTCTGGCCTGAAAGGTTCTCCTCCCGGCTACGTCGGTTATGGACAAGGTGGTGTATTGACCGAAGCGGTTCGGCGTCAACCTTACAGCGTGGTGCTACTTGATGAAGTGGAGAAAGCTCACCCCGATGTGCTGGAGTTGTTCTTTCAAGTGTTCGATAAAGGCATGATGGAAGATGCTGAGGGACAACAGATTAACTTTCGTAATACGTTGATTATCCTGACCACGAATGCGGCATCAGATTTGGTAATGCGTGCAGCAATGCACGGAGTAAAAGAGCAGGGGGAAAATCGCCCGGCAACTCTGGAAGATATTCAGGAGATTATCCGGCCAGAGCTGCAACGTATATTTACGCCAGCATTTTTAGGCCGTTTGCAGGTTATTCCTTATCTGCCGGTACATGGCGAAGTTCTGCATGCCATTGTCCGCCATAAATTGAACAAAGTTGTCGTGCGCTATCGTCAATCAACCCAATGTGAATTGCACTATAGCGATACGCTGGTGGATTTTATCGCTGAAGGGTGTCGAATCGCGGAAAGTGGGGCACGTGAAATTGACAACCTGTTAACACAGTTTGTCCTGCCGTTGTTATCAGATCAATTGCTATTAGGTGATGTGCCAGTCAATCAGGATGTCTGGATAGATGTTATAGACGGTCAAATACAGTTACGATCAGACCAAAAGAAATTATAACTATATAATATTATCAACTAAGGGTAGTAAGAGCTTATCTCTGCTATTATTATCTTACAATGTAACATCAGTGTTACGAAATGAGATCCCGATGAAAATGAAAAAGATAGTGATCTTCTGGTTTATCTTTACATTGGTCAATTTCGCGCTGGCACTGTTAAACCTACAGGTACGGGATGTGTGGAGTCTGTCATCACTAGTGTGGTTTCCGGCAGGCTTGTTACAAGGCATTTTTTGCTCCAGGGCACCACGGTACTGGCCTGTCTGGTTAATCACGGGTGCCTTGATTTCGCTGACTGCCAGTCAGTGGTATGGAAGGCCAGTCAATGTATCGCTGACCTTTTCCAGCATCAATATGATCATGCTAGTAGCAACAGCGCTGATCTGGCAGTTTTTTTACGGTGTCATGTGGGCGCCGAAACGGACAAGGGACATCATTAACCTGACCGTACTCTGTTCGTTAAGTGGCATCATTGAGCGATTTATCACGAAATGGATACTTCATCTATTTGGTTATCCTACCGACATATCAGTTTCATTACCGATTGTCGTAGGCTCAGTGTTGAGTTATCTACCACTGACATTGTTTGTTATCTATTACATCACCCACGAGAAAAATGGGGTTGGGAACTGGAAAATCCATGGCTTATGGCTGGTGGCCCTATTTGCCATGACAGTATTGTTCATCAGTCCACCACCGGAAGCCGGGAAAATACACTGGCAAGGAATCGCACTGCTGTTTTCCTTCAGTTTGCCGATGCTGCTGGCACTCAGCGGTAATCTGCTGGTATTAAGCAGCTTTTTATCCCTATGTACGGTGGGGATCGTGAGTGCCACCATTTTTGGTCTTGGTCCATTCTCATCCCCGTTAACCAATCTTCAACAAAATGTGCAGATAGCCGCTTGGTACAGTACAGCGTTCACTTTACCCGCGTTGTTATGCTGTAGCTATTTATCTAACATAATCAACGCATTACATCGGCGTAAAGCGCATTTTCTGTTAATGAGAGCGATGCTGGATCAAGAACAGGTTAATTGCTTTCGGTTAAGCGCCGACGGACATTTGTACTGGCATCATAATGGTGCTGCCTGGATGCGGTGCGGAAAAGCACCCGTCTCCTGGTCGCAATTGATGTCTTGGGTACATCAGGAAGATCGGCATAAAATCGAACAGCTTAAAAATTCAGTCTCGCCAATACCACAGACATTAAAAGTTCGGATTGCGGATGGTAAAGGCGAATTTAACCCCATCATTATCGCCTTAATCATCCATGTGGGAGAAGATGCCGGTTTTATTGAAGGAACGATACGTGAAATAAATAGTAAATAAAAAATAGTCAATAATCTGGAGAAATAACCTATGCCCAGACGAGTCATTATTGCCGACGATCATCCGGTATTTTTATTAGGACTACGTACGATACTGGCAACATTGCCGGAGAATTACCAGATTGTGGGGGAAGCCCATGATGTTACTTCACTTTTTTCTCTGCTGGAGGAAAAAGAAGCGGATATGCTGATCACGGATTTCATTATGCCGGGTAATAACCAGATCGACGGTCTGAGGATGATTAGCCGAATACGGGAACAGTATCCGAATTTGCCGATTGTGGTGATTACAATGATCAGCGACCGAAAAATAATAGCTTCATTGATTGACTACAAAGTGAAAGCGATTTTGAACAAAAACAGCTTATCCCATGAACTGGTAAAAGGGCTGTACAGTACAACCGGACGTTATGAACCCTATCTAAGTGAGCAATTTCTCGAATCACCGGACGAAGAAGTTGTAAAAACGCTAACCAGCAAAGAGTTGGAAGTGATTAAACTGTTGGGACAAGGATTGAGTGTGAATGATATTGCTGCGCGTTTATACCGTACTAAGCAGACGATCAGCGCCCAAAAAATTAGCGCAATGAAAAAGCTCGGGTTAGATAACGAAGCAGCGCTTTATAATTATTTGCATCAGATTGGATTGGGGCTGTAAGCAATGAAGTGCCGGTGCAAAGCATGGCGATGGTTTGCCATATTGGTATTGCTGTTACCGCTATCTGGCTGGAGCCTCAACCTGTTTGAATACCGCAATGCGCAAAAGCTACCTGCAAATGGGCTACCGGTGGAGTTTTATTCAAACATCACTCAAGAATCACAAGAATTTCTGCCTTTTCCCGTTAAAGAATACGGGAGGGTGCTTCCCCCGCGTTTTCCAGCATTAAAAGTTGGCATTCTCTGCTGTATCGGCGCGCCATTGGTGATCCATCGTTGGGACGGCAAGTTGGAAGGGATTTATGCTGATTATCTGCGCTTGATCGAAACTGTGTTGAAAAGACCGGTGGAGGTACGGCTGTTTGGCAACTGGGAATCAGCTTATAAAGCGCTGCAACGTGGAGATATCCAACTGTTATCAAATTCCGCCTCATCACAATCAGGAAATGAAGCAAATGACACTTACCCGATTCTGGTACAACCCCTCGCCCTCATTATGCGCAAAGAACAAGTGAATATGCCATTTGCCAAAATGAATATTATGGCGGCACCAAGCAGTGATCCGAATGTCATTAAGCAATTACGTAAACATTACCATAGCATTTTGGTGGCGAAGGATCAGCAGGAGGGGATACAGGCAGTCGTGGATGGCGAAATGGATGCCTATCTGGACGGGCAAAGTCAGATTGCCTATTTGCTGGCTTTTCGTCCATTTACCGGGTTGACCTACCGCCGGGATATCTCGTTGGGGGAACGGTATGACTTTCTCGGTCACAACGGTGATGGCATGGTTGAAGCAGTAAATCTGATTCTGACATCCATTCCTCATGCTATCAGAAATAAAGTTTACGAACGTTGGATTTCTGGGCTGGCATTGGGCAGTAATAATGACGCTACCATCTTTTCAGCTCAGGAAAAAGCTTGGATTAAAAAAAATCCTGTCGTCAATGTGGCACTGACTCGTACTGCGCCACCTTATTCCTTTCTGGATAAAAACGGTCAAATCACTGGGCTGGATGTGGACATTTTGCGTCTACTGGGAGAAAAAAGTGGCATCACCTTTAATTTTATGCCAACAGATGGCGCAATCGGCATTAAAAAGTTGTTAGAAAATGGCGAAGCGCAAATGACCTCTATGATCAACACACCCGAACGTAGCCGTTGGCTCTCTTTCAGCCATCCCTATGGTACCGTGGAATGGGTGATGATCACCCGCAATGAGCGCAATGTCCCCAATGAGTTTGAACAACTTAAACACCATCGGGTGGCGATTCAGCGTGGTCATGCACTTTCGTCGCTATTGAAGCAGTATCCAGAGATTTTCGTCGTGGAAGTTGACAGCGTGACACAAGGTATCGATATGGTGCTGGCCGGGGCGGCAGATGCCACTTTTGATAGCCTGATCAGTGCGGATTATCTACAAGCAAGCCGTTATGGTGCCAATATTTCTATTCAGTCCTTTAAAGGCTCATTGCAACCGGAACAATACGCCATCATACCGGCCTATCCTCAACTGGTGGACATATTAAATAAAAGCATTGATGCACTGCCACCAAATGAACTGCGGGTATTACGGTTGAAATGGTTATCTATGGGGAATGTCGCTTCCTATGACAATAATAACATTTCGCCTTGGGTAAAGTTGTGGGGAGGGGCGTTATTTGTGATTGCGCTAAGTTCAATTTTTTGGGGCAGTTATCTTGCTCATCAGATCAGACGACGTAAGACCGCAGAAAGCAACTTACAAAATTTGCTAGCGTACTGGGAAACACTCTTTAATAACATGCCTACGCCCATGTTTGTCTGCGATCCGACCATGTGCATCACGGCGGCTAACCTCTATTTCCGGCATGAAATGGGCTCTGTTGGATCTGAGGTGATTGGCCGTAGTCTTTTTTCCCTATGCTTTTTAAAACCGGTCGATGAGCAAGAGATCAGTCTAATTTTTCTACGCTGTTTGGAAGGTGCTCCTGTACATTTTTCTGATCGCAACATTGTTATTCAAGGACAGGATAAAGACGTTTATTTGTGGCTCGAAAGTTATAGCAATACCGAAGGCGTTGTTCAGGGAATCATTGGTGGCTGGTTTGATGTGACCGAACGTAAATTGTTGGCGCAAGAACTACGCCAGGAACGTGATAAGGCGGAACTCGCCAGCCTTGAGAAATCAGATTTTCTAGCCCACATGAGCCATGAGATCCGCACTCCGCTACAAGCCATTATCGGTATTCTTGATCTGGAGGTAAAAAAGCAAACTCAGCCATCCACGCCATTACATATCGCCTGGCAGGCTGCCATATCCTTGCAAGGAATCATCGGTGATGTGCTGGATTTCTCCAAAATAGAATCAGGGCGGATGGTGCTGAATCTCAAGCCGGAATCATTGCAGACGATTCTGGAAAATTGCGTGGCAACTTTTAGCCATCGGGCAAAGGAAAAAGAATTATTTTTCACCTATCAGTTTGATTTACCGTCTGAATATTACCACCTCCTCGACGCAACACGCGTAACCCAAGTCATCAATAACCTGTTGGGCAATGCTATTAAATTTACCGAACAGGGTGGTGTACAGATCAGCGCCTGCTATCAGTCTATTCCAGAGAGCCACCAAGATGAAATTACGCTGGTGGTTGCTGATACTGGTTGCGGTATTCCAGAAACCATGTATGAGGCGGTTTTACTGCCCTATGTACAGGTGACACAAAATAATGGTGGTAAAACCGGTACGGGGTTGGGATTACCTATCTCTGTACAGTTAGTTGAATTAATGGGCGGCAGCTTGAAAATCATGGGTGCGCCCAGTGGTGGCGCACAGGTTACCGTGATATTACCGCTTACGCGTAGTGTTATTGAAAAGGAGGCGATAAGTGAAAAAACCGAAAATATTGAGATGGAACTTCATGAATCTTTGAATATTTTAGTGGTTGATGATCTACCTGCCAATTTACAGGTACTGTCATTACAGTTAGCGTCATCGGGCCATCGTATTGCGCTCGCTGAAAGCGGTGAACAGGCCATGAATCTGGTAGAAGAGGGCTATTTCGATATCGTGCTGACAGATTGCCAAATGCCGGTGATGAACGGTTACGTACTGGCTCAATTGCTGAGAAAACATGAACGATTACGGCAATTACCGCCATTTATTATTCTGGGATGCACTGCGAACGCATTTTCTACCGAACAGGCTCGTTGTTTGGAAGCGGGAATGAATGGTGTATTAATTAAGCCGTTGGTGCAAAGCAAATTGCTGGCAGAAATTACCCGTTATTACCGGCAAGTTAATGACAAATCAACGTTAACATTCGATGAGATTCAAGCGTTGGCTCAACAAGATATGGCTGTAGAACGCCAATTACTCAGCGCAATACAGCAAGGGATGTCGGAAGATATTGCAGAATTGCAACAACAAGAAAACCAGAAATGTCATGAAAAAGTTGTACGTCACGCCCATCGTATGAAAGGCGCTTTTGCGCTGATGCAATATCAGCAAGGAATACGTGTCTGTCTGCGTATTGAAAAAAGCGAGCTGTGTGATGTGAAAACAATAACCGTTTTATTAACTCGTGCGGAATATTTTCAACAACAGATTGAACAGAAATTGGGAGAGTTGCAGGGTTAGAAACTAAGTGAAACTATCCAAAAGAAACCTTGAAAAGGTGAGTGCAATTTATATCATCGCAGAATTAGCGATGTACTCTCCACCCGAGACCAGTCGAGGAATTGCATCGAATTGATTTCGCAACACTTGCGTACTTATATTTGTACAGGTACAGTAGTAGGTACAATGAAGCGAGGAGGATTAACGATGGACACAATAAGCTATTCAGCATTTAGGACTCACTTGGCCAGCACTTTAGATAAAGTGAACGACGATCACAAGCCAATTTTAATTACTCGTCAGAATGGAAAACCAGCAGTCGTCCTAAGTTTGGAAGATTTTCAAGCCTACGAAGAAACAGTCTATTTAATGGCTAGCCCGAAAAATGCTGCACGTTTAAGTCAGGCAATTGCTGAAGTGGAAGCAGGAAGAATGATTGAAAAAGGGCTATTGGAAGAATGATTTTATCTTGGGCAGAAATGGCATGGGAGGACTATCTTTATTGGCAACAAACCGATAAAAAAGTCCTAAAGCGTGTTAATACACTCATCAAAGACATTAAAAGGCAATCCTTCAATGGGTTAGGGGACCCAGAACCTTTAAAACATAATTGGTCGGGTTATTGGTCTAGACGTATTAATCGAGAGCATCGTTTAGTTTACAAGGTAACAGATGATGCAATCATTATTGTACAGTGCCGCTACCACTATTAAATGACTACCTTTCAGAGGACTTCACAAACGAAGTCCTCTAGTCGTTATTTTAAGAAATCATGATAGCGACCTCCCTAATCCAAAGGACATACCCGAATAATATGACCATCGGGATCTTCAATCAGGAAAGTACGACCAAAGACCTCAGTGTGAGGTTCCTTCACAATCTTAATATCGGGTTTCTTTCGCCATTCCTCAAATAAACGATCTACATCTTCGCCAGATGGCAACATAATACCGATCTCAGAAAACCGTGGAATAGAAGTATCTGGCGTTGTTCCGCCTGACCAAATAGCGAATAGTGCTTCACCATCGGCGGCAAATGCCACATAACGAGGACTCGAAAACACGGGCTTAATATTGAAAAGTGTTTCGTAGAAGGCTGTCGAACGCTCGATATCAGATACGTAGACAAGTTGAAGATTGGGCTTGCAAGATACTGTCATCATGTCATTCTCATCTAAGTTAAATTCAATAAAATCGTTATATAACTCAACAAGTAACATTTGTTACTGGATTACGCTTATCATTATAAGGTAATGTTAATTATATGTATATACATACATACATATGTAAAGTGATGTGAAAATTCTGGACGGTGAAGATGAGCCTAATTACCAAAAAGCGCTTCCATCCTACGTTTGGTATGTTCAATCAATCCTTCAATTTCTGGGGGAGGTGTTGAACCACAATGAATATCACAGAACAATATCGGATCAGAGCCTCTTGACAAATAAAAACCTTGAGGATCTCTTAATTTTGATTCCCGGGCTGCACATAAAGCTCGTAAAATTCTTTTTAACCTTTCTTTATCACTCTCTATATTAATAAAGTTCCTAAGATTCGCCTCCCCACCATGAGAAATTTGAAAGAAACGATTATTACTCATATCAATCCGTTTCATCTTAATAAAAGTGGTTTCCTCACTACGAGTCATACCATTGGCAGTTTGAAATGAAAATGTAGCATCAAAAACATCTAAGTATACGTTTGGCAATCCATAATTAACATCAGCATTTCTAAAACAATGTTCAACAGAACTGCCTAGATTCATTGGCTTATAAACTATATTATTAATCATATACAAATATCCGCCCTTCGCCTCACGAGAACGTACTCTCTCTGCTTCATTAAGAGAAATAATTTTACCATTTTTTAATTTTATTTCAGCCATCTTATAATACCTATTTAATTGTTGAGAAATACATATTCACATATCAACAATAAAACAGATTATTATTTATATAAAGATAAAATATTAATTTTATGACAAATCAGAAAATAATTAGGATTTATTTAATGGCCTATATCTTTTTCCTAAGTTATTCTTTTATTATAAACTACCAACCACTTTTGCTACCATAAAAAGGAAATTTTATGTCTCTCGTACCATTTAAGCAGGTTGATGTATTCACTCACCGGCCTTTTAAAGGAAATCCCGTTGCCATTGTCATGGATGCCAAAGGACTCACACCAATACAGATGCAGGCTATTGCTAACTGGACCAATCTTTCCGAGACCACTTTTGTTCTTCCCGTAGAAAACCCTCTAGCAGATTACCGTGTACGGATTTTCACACCCGGTAGTGAACTTCCTTTTGCCGGTCATCCCACGATCGGTACCGCACATGCTCTGCTTGAAGCCGGATTAATTCAGGCGAGAGAAGGGCGTATTGTGCAAGAATGTGGAGCAGGGCTGATTACATTGAACATTACTGAAATGGAAAGTGGTCAGCAATCAATCACCTTCGAACTGCCGGAACCCGCCATCACATTGCTTAGTGCCGAACAGATAGATCGCCTCGAAAGCATTCTGAGTTGCCCATTAGATCGCGCGTTAACACCGGCACTTATTGACGTGGGAGCTCGCTGGATTGTCGCTCATACTACGGGAGCAGAAGCCGTGCTGGCAGCGGAACCTGATTATGCCAAATTGTGCGAGCATGACACGCAAATAAACGTCACCGGAGTTTGTCTCTATGGTGCCTATTGTGAGGAGGTAGAAGCTGATATTGAAGTACGCTCTTTCGCCCCATCATGCGGTGTCAATGAAGACCCTGTTTGCGGTAGTGGAAATGGTAGCGTTGCCGCATTTATGCGCCACCACAAAGTAGCAATGATTGACGATAAAATCGTTCATTCATCACAAGGAAAAAAACTTGGCCGTCAGGGAAGCGTATGGCTCAGCCATTCTGACGGTAAGATTTTTGTCGGCGGTGGTGCTGTGACTTGTATCAATGGCACCATTACGATATAAATTCCGAAAGAGCACTTGCAATGTCGGAAAACATCTGTTTTCCGACAGTATCAAATCATGAACTTATATCCTTCTAATGCCTTAACTGTCATAGGTAAACCCAGTTTCAGCAACATTGCCAAAAATTCATCACTTGTCATCGGTGGGTTCTTTAAGACTGTTCGTTGTGTTTGAACGGCAGCCAACGCTTTTGCATGATTAAGATCAAAAAGGTCAGAAATAAATTCATCAGGATGTATTGCTTCAATGTTTAAATTTGGCTTGATATAGACCGGCTATCCCCAAATGCATTAATAAGTCACGCAACCTAGCGGGATACAACACACATGCATCAAGCAAAACAGGGTACGGTGAATGGGTCATTAGTAGATCCCTAATTCTTGAGCCTGATTAGCTAATGCCTTCATAGCCTCCATACTCTCAGCATTACGCTGCTTTTTATATTCCATCAGATCAGCAAAACGAATACGCCGATGTCGGCCTGTTTTATGGAAAGGAAGACAACCATCTTCCAGAAGTTTAACCATATGAGGCCGCGATACATTCAATATGTTTGCGGCTTCTTGAGTGGTTAGCTCGGCATGAACAGGAACAATTTGCACTGCATTACCTGAAGCGAGTTCACTCAAGATTTGCACTAGCATAGTAAGCGCAGATGTAGGCACTTCAATTTGATGAGATTTATGATCATCACTCATAATTGAAATCTGCTGAGTTTCAAGTTTTGTTGAAAGGAACGCTGAAAGTTCACGCAGCCCCTTTCCAGCTATTTCACTTTCGCGTTTAGCCGGAAGATTTACATCAGAGAAAGTGGAAGTAATCATGTTGCACCTGTTAGTCATTCATTTTGACTTAGCACATTAAACGAAATAAACGAAAATCGCAATAAACGTAACACAATTGTTTTAAGCAGAATCTGATACGTTTTCGCAATAACAATTTCCAAGGTAACTTAGAAGAAACTATTAGTTATTTATCGTTGGCGAAAATAGGAGGGTTGAACTAAACTCAAATTTTACTTTTGTGAGAGGAAGTTAGCTATGTCTGAAACTCGTTTTTCTGAATCGTTAAACCTGCAATCTCACTGGATGCCATTCAGTGCCAACCGAAATTTCCAACGCGATCCCCGCTTTATTGTTGCTGCCGAAGGGCAATGGCTAAAGGACGATAAAGGGCGCCAAATTTATGACAGTCTGTCCGGTCTTTGGACCTGTGGAGCAGGCCATAGCCGGATAGAAATTCAGCAAGCTGTCACTACTCAATTGAGCACACTCGATTACTCACCAGGCTTTCAGTTCGGTCATCCCTTGTCGTTTCAACTGGCAGAAAAGATTGCCAATTTAACACCCGGTGATCTCAACCACGTCTTTTTCACCAGCTCAGGTTCTGAATCTGTAGATACCGCGGTCAAAATGGCACGAGCTTACTGGCGAGTAAAAGGCCAACCCGAGAAAACTAAACTGATTGGCCGTGCACGTGGTTATCACGGTGTCAATATTGCGGGTACCAGTTTGGGGGGGATTGGTAACAACCGCAAAATGTTCGGACAGTTAATGGATGTAGATCACTTACCCCATACATTGCAGAGCGGTATGGCGTTTACTCCGGGTATGGCGGAAACCGGTGGCGTGGAATTGGCCAACGAGATGCTCAAGTTGATCGAACTGCATGATGCCTCCAATATTGCGGCAGTTATTGTCGAGCCTGTGTCCGGTTCCGCCGGTGCGATTATTCCGCCCAAAGGGTATCTACAGCGTCTGCGTGAAATTTGTGATCAACATAATATTTTGTTGATTTTTGATGAAGTTATTACTGGTTTTGGTCGCATGGGACGCTGGACTGGCGCTGAATATTTTGGTGTGACACCAGATCTGCTTAACTTTGCCAAACAAATTACCAATGGCGCCATTCCTCTGGGAGGCGTAGTGGCAAGCAGTGAAATTTATGGGGCCTTTATGTCCCAGCCTCTACCGGAACACTCCGTGGAGTTTAGTCATGGTTATACCTATTCGGCACATCCCGTAGCCTGTGCTGCCGGGTTAGCAACTTTAGATCTGTTGGATAAAGAGCATCTTATCCAACGCTCTGCTGAACTTGCCCCTCATTTCGAAACGGCCCTTCATGCTCTCAGAAACTGTCCAAATGTGACTGACATCCGCAACTGTGGCTTGATAGGGGCAATCGAGTTGGCTGCCCGTGACGGTGATGCCGCTATACGTCCTTTTGATGCCAGCATGGCGCTTTGGAAAGCAGGTTTTTACGTACGCTTTAGCGGTGATACGCTACAATTCGGGCCTATATTCAATGCTGAACGAGTCGATTTGGATCGTCTTTTTGACGCCGTTGGGGAAGCATTGCATCACATTGGCTAAGGTGAGGGACGAATAGAAGGGTGACAATGTGCCGTTATAGAAATTTATAATTGACGCAAAATTTAACGCTCACTTGATAGGTGAGCGTTTATACCCGTCATCTTGAAATCCATAGGGTATAGAGATAATGCGAGAAATAATAATTCCGAACAGCGAAAACGGCGTTCTTGAAGAGCTCCACAAGCGATGGTGCTTATCCAAGACGAGAAACTCAACTGCGTGAAGCATCCAATCATGAACTTACTCCCTGCTAAATATCAGCGGAATATCACAATAAATTGTGAACCTGAATAATATAATTATGTAGTAGTGCAAAAGGGTATATCGATTGGTCAAAAAAGAATCCCTTTCGTATTGGATCTTCGTGTTCTGAATCTTAAACCTTCGAGTTAATTTGGTATAACAAGGAGTAGTTATGAAAATATTAAATATTATAATTTTATCTCTATCGTCAGTGATAGCTTCTAATTCTTTAGCCGATGAGATTAGAGCAAGGGATTTAGGCATTCCTTTCTCTGGAGTAACCGGGAAACATAATGCGATTACAGATGTTAATGGTGTAGAAGTTGGCTATTCAACCATAATAGAAGGCGATGGAAAGCTAGAGGTTGGAAAAGGCCCAATAAGAACAGGCGTAACAGCTATATTGCCAAGAGGAAAGAAATTTAGCCCGGTATTTTCTAGTACATTCTCTTTAAATGGAAATGGAGATATGACAGGCAATCAATGGGTCAAAGAAAGTGGTTTCTTAGAAACGCCAATCTTAATAACCAACACCCATAGTGTTGGTGTTGTTAGAGACTCAACAATTAGCTGGATGTTTGATAATAATCTAACATCACCACTAAAAGATGATTTATTTTGGTTATTACCTGTGGTTGCAGAAACGTGGGATGGAATATTAAATGATATAAACGGTATGCATGTAAAGAAAGAACACGTATATCATGCGTTGAATAGTGCAAAATCAGGAGCGATAGAAGAGGGTAATGTCGGCGGCGGAACGGGAATGAACCTTTTCAAATTTAAGGGAGGCACAGGTACTTCATCAAGAATTCTAGATAAAAAAGATGGCGGATATACTGTTGGCGTTCTTGTTCAAGGCAACTTTGGTGATAGGGATGATTTGATTATTGCTGGGATTCCAGTTGGTAAAGAAATACAGGATCTCAAGCCGATATATCATGGAAACAAGAAAAAAATAAAGGATGCCGGTTCCATAATAGCGGTGGTAGCCACAGATGCACCATTAGCTCCTCACCAATTAGAAAAAATAGCTAAACGAGTATCTCTTGGACTAGCAAAGGTAGGTGGGGTAGCCAGAAATACGAGCGGTGAGATATTTATTGCATTTTCAACCGCAAATAGTGATGCATTCTCTAGAAAGGATGTAAAAACAATAAAAATACTGTCAAATGACAAACTAGATCCTTTGTATGAGGCCACAATAAGTGCAACAGAAGAAGCAATAATTAATGCTATGATCGCCGCCAAAAAAATGGTTGGGAGAAATGGTAATACTTCGTTTTCTATTCCTAAAGATAGAGTTAAAGAGATATTGAAAAAATATAATGTCTTAGCTCAGTCTGACACTTCAATTTAAAAGAAACGAGTTACCGACTTTGATTAAAGGTTCTAAATCTGAAATCGAAGTCGGTAACTACCATCCTTCAACAACATGCTTCAACAATACGATGTAGTATTGGAAATCTCTAAATTCATCTGCGGTAATTGTTCAGAAGAACGGCCAATGGTAAAATTTCCTATCGCAGACTTTAACATTTATTTCAGGATTTTTCGCAATGCCGTGGACATTTTCACATCCAGCAGCCGTTTTTCCTTTGAAAAATCTTCCGGGGGGAAGGTTATTGAATTTACCTGCGCTAATTATGGGTAGTTTGTCTCCTGATTTCTTTTACT